>JAAYXN010000315.1 GCA_012515885.1 Rhodococcus sp. (in: high G+C Gram-positive bacteria) | reverse complement strand
TCGGTGCACGCGCTGGAGATGTTGTCCTGGAGTGCTTGCCAGGCTGGCGTTTTAGCGACCCGCACGTACTGTCGAACCCGATCCCCGGAAACCACGGGCACGGCGTGACCCTGCCGATTCCGTTCTTCATCAGCGGCGGCTCTCCTGCACTGGCCGCGCCGCATGTCAGCGATGAGCCTGCCCTGAGCATTGACGTCGCCCCCACCATCGCATCCTGGTTCGGGTTGCGCGCCCCGCAAGGCGGTTGGGACGGAAAAGCCCGTACCGGCATCCTGCGTTAAGACGCACAGGCACTAAAACCAGCGGGGCGCTGCGTAAACAGTGCCCCGGCTGGGGCTAGCCGTGCAGTTTCTGGCACACCTGCGCTGCGTGATCGGCGATGACCTCGTTGCCTGCGCGGACGGCAGCGCATTCTAGTTGCGCCCACCGCTGCGAGAGCGCTTCAAGCCGGGGCACAGACAGTGCGTGTTCGCGAACTGCCGCGATGCGTTCGAGGTTTTCCTGCAAGAACAGCGACGTGCTGAGCCACACCCAGATCAGTTGGGCTTCGAGCATCCGGGAAGCGAGCACGGCATCGTCTGCCAGTGACGGCCAGATTCCGACCACCTCGGCGCGCCACGCGTCGATCATGGCCTGTGATCGTTTGTCGTCGAGGTCCACGCTGCACAGGCAGCCGGGGAACGACGTCAGTGCGTAGGCGATGTCGAGCATTGCATCGCGGAATCCGCCCCACTCGTAGTCCAGGAACCGCACGCCCTCGTCGTTGATGAGGATGTTGTCAGGGCACAGATCGACGGGACTAAACGCCCGGTAGCTGCCACTTTGGAACAGTTTTGCGGCGCGTTCGACGTGGTCGATCACGTCGTCAGATACTGAAATTCGCAGTTGCTCGGATAGCACCTGCGGCACCTCGCTGGCGACGTCAGCCACGCGCGCGGCGAAAGCGTCCGTGGTGCGCGGGACGTCAGCGCGCCGCGACAGCGCGATGAAATCTTCTTCACGACCCACCGTGGCCGCATGCATGCGGCCCAGTGCCTGCGCCATCGCCATGAGCGTGTTGGTGACCGTGTCTGCATCTGAATGCACGAGGAGCCCGCCAATTGCGGATGCATCGCCCAAGTCGGAGAGCACCAGCAGCTTGGCTTTGAGGTCGGAAGCCAATAGCTCGGCGCCTGGCCGACTTTCTTTCGCCAACGCGGTCGCAAATTGGTACGACACTGCTTCGCGGAGGAATGCCTTGTCGGATTCGCCGATCCACTCGTCGGAATCGACGGTGCTCGCTCGTGGCCGACCCGAATCGCCGTGGACCTGCTTGAGCACGAGGGTGCGCGGCAGAGAAAACGGATTTTCTGCCACGCGCACGCGCACGACTATCGTCCGGCCACTGCCGCCCAGGTCAACCGGGTCAACCAACGTCACAGCTGCCCCCGTACGCCGGGTGAGCAGCCGCTCTGCGGCAGCGACCACCTCAGAAACGGGGTCTGCCAATGTTGCGGTCATCGCGTTCCAACTTACCTGTCCGAACCGGGCCGCGGCGATCCCTCGTCGCGGCCCGATTCACAGCTGTTACTACTGCGTGGGCGTCTTGGCGGTGTCGTTGGCTGCGAGGCTGCCGTCTGGCGAACTTCCGGCAACGTCGCCGCCGCGCGGGACTGGTTTGGCGTCGATGCCCGATTCTTTGCGCTGCTGCGCGGTGATCGGGGCCGGTGCGTCGGTCAGTGGGTCGACGCCGCCGCCGGACTTCGGGAATGCGATCACTTCACGGATCGAGTCCATGCCTGCAAGCAGCGCGGTGATGCGGTCCCAGCCGAACGCGATGCCGCCGTGCGGGGGCGCGCCGTACGCGAACGCATCCAGCAGGAAGCCGAACTTGTCCTGCGCTTCTTCGTTGGAGATGCCCATGACCGCGAAGATACGTTCCTGGATGTCTTTGCGGTGGATACGGATGCTGCCGCCGCCGATTTCGTTGCCGTTGCAGACGATGTCGTAGGCGTAGGCGAGAGCGCTACCCGGGTCGGTGTCAAAGGTGTCGAGTGACTCCGGCTTGGGTGAGGTGAACGCGTGGTGCACGGCCGTCCAGGCGCTGGAACCGAGGGCGACGTCACCGCTGGCGGTTGCGTCGTCGGCAGGCTCAAACAGGGGCGCGTCGACGATCCACACGAACGCCCATGCGTCCGGGTCAATGAGGTCCTGCTTGCGGGCGATCTCGCCGCGAGCCGCACCAAGGAGTGCGCGGGTGGACTTGACGGCACCGGCACCGAAGAAGACGCAGTCGCCGGGCTGCGCACCCACATGCGCGGCCAATCCGGCGCGCTCTTCGTCGGAGAGGTTCTTGGCGACCGGACCGCCGAGTTCGCCGTCCTCACCGATCAGGACATAGGCCAGGCCCTTAGCGCCGCGCTGCTTAGCCCATTCCTGCCACGCATCGAGCTGACGGCGCGGCTGGCTGGCGCCGCCAGGCATGACGACCGCACCCACGTACGGGGCCTGGAACACGCGGAACGGGGTGTTCGCGAAGTATTCGGTGCACTCGACAAGCTCGACACCGAAACGCAGGTCCGGCTTGTCGCTACCGAAGCGGCGCATTGCTTCCGCGTACGTCATCCGCGCGATCGGCGTCTCAATTTCGTGGCCGATCAGGCGCCACAGTGACGTGAGGATTTGCTCGGCAAGCAGGATGACATCGTCCTGGGTGACAAACGACATCTCGATATCGAGCTGCGTGAACTCAGGCTGACGGTCCGCACGGAAATCTTCGTCGCGGTAGCAGCGAGCGATCTGGAAGTAGCGTTCGATACCGCCGACCATCAGCAGCTGCTTAAACAGCTGTGGGCTCTGCGGCAGCGCGTAAAAACTACCCGGTTGCAGACGCGCCGGGACCAGGAAGTCGCGGGCACCTTCAGGCGTAGAGCGCGTCAGCGTCGGCGTCTCTACCTCGACAAACTCGTGCTCAGCGAGCACCGCGCGAGCAGCAGCGTTGACCTTAGAACGCAGACGAATCGCGTGCGCGGGGCCCGGGCGACGCAAGTCCAGGTAGCGGTGCCTCAGGCGCGCTTCCTCACCAGGCTGGTCATCGAGCTGGAACGGCAGCGGAGCCGCCTCACCCAACACCTCAAGCTCAGTGACGTTGACCTCGATCTCGCCGGTGGGGATCTCGAAGTTCTGGTTGCCCTCGGGACGCACCTCAACGACACCCGTGACCTTCACGCAGTACTCAGCGCGCAGACGGTGCGCTTGCTCAGCAGCCTCGCCCTCACGGAACACTGCCTGGGCAACGCCCGAAGCGTCACGCAAGTCAATGAAGATCACGCCGCCATGGTCACGACGCCGCGCAACCCAACCGGTAAGGGTGACGGTCTGCTCGGCATGTTCGGGTCGCAACGAGCCGGCGAGATGGGTGCGCAGCACGGGAGTCCTTTCAAGACAGGTGACAGACAAGAAATACACGGGGTGTGTACAGCGATCCTACGGAGGGCGCAGGCGCAGAAGAAAACGCGCCCACCCGGAGCCGGTCATCTACCTGGCCCGTCACGCACCGAGCCCGTCATGCGCCATGCCCACTACGGACCGCTTAGATTAATCCTTACCGATGACTCCGCCAGTACGCAGGCGAAGCGCAGACCCGCGGCGGACTTTCCGTCATGAAGGTGAGAGAACGATGACATTCAACGAGAATGCTCGCGCGAGCGGCAACCGGGTCCGAGTGCGCAGCGGCGGCGCCGGACGCGGCGGCAAGATCGCGCTCGGCGGCGGCGCAGGCGGCATCGTGATCGTCCTGCTTGCCCTCCTTTTTGGCGGCGGCAACGCAGGCGACCTACTGGGTGCACTCGATGGTGGCGGCGCGAACAACCCGTCGGGCGAAGCTGTCGGAACTCTTGAAGACTGCAACACCGGCGCGGACGCGAACGCCAACATCGACTGCCGGGTGTCGATGACCGCGGACAGTCTCGACGCCGTGTGGGGCAGCCAACTTCGCGCCCAAACCGGCGTCGACTACATCCAGCCCGGAGTGGACCTGTTCACCGGCTCGGTATCTACAAAGTGCGGAAACGCCACCTCCGACGTCGGCCCCTTCTACTGCCCCGCCGACTCCACCGCCTACTTCGACACCAGCTTCTTCCAGCTACTGACCGAACGCTTCGGCGCCAACGCCGGGCCACTCGCCCAGCAGTACGTGGTGGCGCACGAAGTCGGTCACCACATCCAAAACCAGCTCGGTGACATTCGCCGCGCCCAGCAAGATCCGCGCGGCCCCGAATCCGGTGCCGTCCGCACCGAACTGCAAGCGGACTGCTATGCTGGGCTGTGGGCGCACTACGCCTCCACCACCCCCGATGCCGCTGGCACGCCCTTCCTCAAACAGCTCACCGACAGCGACATCGCCGACGCACTCTCCGCCGCATCCGCCGTCGGCGACGACACCATTCAAAGCTCAGCAGGCGGTCAGGTACACCCCGAAAGCTGGACCCACGGCTCTTCCGCGCAACGTCAACTATGGTTCCTCGCCGGGTACAACACCGGATCCGTCCAGGTCTGCGACACCTACTCTGCCCGCGACCTCGATAACCCCAGCTACTAGACAACCCCACCCACTAGCCGAAACCGACTCCCGCATACGGTTTGTCTTCCCGGATCGGCAATTGCGCATGCGGGAGTAAAAAGGGCATGTAGGAAGGGCAGAAACAGGTCGGCGCCAGCCACTACATATAGGCCGGCCCCGGCCACTACATATAGGTCGGCCCCGGCCTCCAGGGGGGGGTAGGAGGGCCGGGGCCTTGCGTTCGTCGTCAGGGGGATGTCGACGAACGCCACTGACAGTTTGCACTACCAAGTAAGCGTCTGTCACACCAGACTTGTCACAACCTGGATGCCGCTATGGTCAGAGCCCTCAAGACTGCAGATTCGCCAGCCAGGTTCAAAACAGAGTCAGCGCGTTCGTCGTCACCGTGGAAGCCGAGGTCGCCTGATCTGACACCGATCGAGCTGACACCGATCGAGCCGAGTCATCGAGATCGGCACCGGACGGTTCACGGGACATCAGCCCGTGCGCTGCCCGCAGCGGGTCAATCCGAGCTTTAAGCCAACGGCCGTACTCCGGGGACACGTAGGCACCGCGTCCATACAGTTGCCGATACTGGCGCACCAGTGCCGGGTGTTCCTGCGCAAGCCACGACATGAACCAGCCGTACGTGCTCCCCCGCAAGTGCATCGGAAAGGCTGTGACTCCGGTTGCGCCCGCCTCAGCGAGCGCCGCGAACAAACCGTCGAGATGCGCATGCGAATCGGTGAGATACGGGATGACGGGCGCAACCATCACGTGCGGCGCGAAACCCGCATCGGCGATGGCACGAATCAACTCCAAGCGTGCCTGCGGAGACGGTGTTCCCGGCTCCAACTGCTTCTGCAACTGTGCGTCGTGCACGGCAAGCGAAATGGAAATACTGACCGGGACGCGTCGGGCAGCTTGAGTGAGGAGCGGAAGATCGCGGCGGAGCAGCGTTCCCTTGGTGAGAATAGAAAAGGGTGTTCCCGATTCCGTCAGTGCCCCAATGACTCCCGGCATCAACCGGTAGCGGCCTTCAGCTCGCTGGTAGGGATCGGTGTTGGTGCCAAGCGCTACCGGGTGCTGCTTCCAAGATTTGCGGGCCAGCTCTTTCCGGAGAACAGCAGCGACATTGAGTTTGACCACCACCTGCGTGTCGAAATCGCTGCC
>JAAYXN010000314.1 GCA_012515885.1 Rhodococcus sp. (in: high G+C Gram-positive bacteria) | reverse complement strand
GGACCAGTCGGGTTCTTCGGCATGAACCAGCGCCACACCCTGCTCAAGATCCAGCTCGTCGACGACGAAACTCTCACCCTGATGGATGTGGACGGCACCGGGATGCACGGTAGCCGGTGCCCGCCCAGCATCTACGGTGCCGAGCAGTCGACCGCATTCGCCGTCGACGATCGCGACCTGCATGCCGATGCCGCCGCGGATATCGACGCCAGCGTGCGGGTCGGCGCCAGCGGTGACGTACCAGCCGCGTTCGCGGCGCCGAATCAACCCGTCCTCAGCGAGACGCCGCAGCAACTCAAGCGCGCCATATTCGGCGACCTCGTCATGCGTCAGGTAATGCTCGGCAGCCGCGCAGAGCAGTTGCGGGCCTTGCACATACGGATTAGTCGGATCGGTAACCGCTGCCTCAATGGGCCGACCCAACAGCGCTTCGGGGTGATGCACCAAATACATATCGAGGGGGTCATCACGAGCAACGAGGACAACAAGCGAGCCTTCGCCGCGCCGCCCCGACCGTCCACCCTGCTGCCAAAACGACGCCACCGTACCGGGGAATCCGGCAACCACAACGGCGTCCAACCCTGCGATGTCGACACCGAGTTCGAGCGCATTCGTGGTTGCGGCACCGAGCAATTCGCCGTCAGCGAGCGCTGTTTCCAAAGCTCGACGATCCTCAGCGAGATAACCCGCGCGATACGACGCAACACGTGAATGAAGATCGCTACCTCGGTCAGCGAGGATGCGTCTAGCAGCGAGTGCCGTGGTCTCCGCGGCCCGCCTCGACCGAACAAACGTCAGGGTGCGGGCGCCTTCGGTCACCAGGTCGGCCATCAGCCGCGCCGCTTCCGTCGTCGCTGGCCGACGCACCGGCACCCCGTTCTCGCTCACCACGTCAGTCATCAGTGGCGGCTCCCACAGCGCAACCGTGCGCGGCCCGTGCGGAGACCCATCCTCGGTGACTTCAACGCACGGCGCACCAATCAACCGACTCGCTGCCGCCGCGGGTTCGCTGGTCGTCGCACTGGCGAGAATGAAGGTGGGATGCGCACCATAACGCGCGGCCAGACGACGCAGCCGTCGAATAACCCATGCGACATGGGAACCGAATATTCCGCGATAGGAATGGCACTCGTCGATGACGACATAGCGGAGTTTGCGTAAAAAGTGAGCCCAGCGCGCATGCCCGCGAAGGAGCGAGACGTGCAACATGTCGGGGTTAGTAAAGATCCATCGCGAATTCTCGCGGGCCCAGTTTCGGGCTTCTATAGATGTATCGCCATCGAAAGCACCGGGGTGTATCCCCGCTAACTCATCATCACAAAGCGTTGTCACGGCGCGTAGTTGATCGGCACCCAACGCTTTAGTGGGCGATAGATAAAGCGCCCTCGCTTGGGGGTCTTCGACGAGTGCGGTCAGAATCGGAAGTTGATAGCCAAGTGATTTACCCGAAGCTGTGCCAGTTGAAACAACGACGTGCGAACCAGAATTAGCGTGATTGGCAGTATCGGCTTGATGCGTCCAGGGGGCAGTGATTCCCTGGTTGCTCAGTGCACGGACGACAGCAGGATGCGCCCACTGAGGCCAATTGGTATGGCCTGCAACGCGGGCGGGCAGATCAGTGCTGTAGGTCAATGGGGAGGTTTGGGTGCCTGTGCCACGGACATCTATGTGCCGCAGAAGTTCACGGCCATAGGACAGCGCAGCGTCATCACCCGTGTCTTCGGAAGAAAACACCGCGTTCACGTGACGCTCCGAACTGTCGAACGATGGGGGAGAGTGGCGGCCAGTTTTGCCGCTACCTGCGACTATCGATGATAGCGGCCATTCCTTTAGGGATCGGACAGCGGGCTAAGTCTTGCGATATTCAACGGCCCCGCAACTTGCGTCGGCGAACAGGTGCGATTTTTTCGCGGAATTGTTGGCATTTCGGGTGTTGCACTCGCGCAGTTCATGGTTGACTACTCGTGGTCGCAGCTCTTGTGCTCGCGGATACGAGCCGCGGGTGCAGGATCGATGTTGCGAACGCGGTGCTCTGCTTTCCTTCGGGGGAAATCGAGTAGTACAGCGGTCGGAACCGGCCCGGTGAACTGAAAGCTGTTCGCCGAATCCGGTGTTAGGAAAGAGAAGGAAAGCATGGCACAGGGCACTGTGAAGTGGTTCAACGCGGAAAAGGGCTTCGGCTTCATCGCTCCTGAGGATGGCTCCGCTGACGTCTTCGTTCATTACTCCGAGATCCAGGGCAACGGTTTCCGTACCCTCGAGGAGAACCAGCGTGTGGAGTTCGAGGTCGGCCAGGGAACCAAGGGACCGCAGGCTACCGGCGTTCGCGCAGTCTGATCCAACCCTCGCTTAGAGAAGGCTATTGCGTTAAAGCATTGCCTCGATCGTCCCCCATTGCCCGTTCGGGTAGTGGGGGACGAGTCGTTTCCATAGCCCGTCATTCTCTATGCCACGTCTTCGGTGAGGTTGTCGACGCAATCACTATCGGCCGTTCTACAGTTTGCCCAGGGGCCCGTTGGGTCAGCGCATGTAGAAGGAGGCCGAAACTGTGAGTCAGCTGTCCTTCTTCTCTGCCGAAGCGATGCCGCCTGCTATCACCGATCTCAGCGGCCTGCTCGCCGGCCCGGGCCAGGCAGTTGTTTCAGGTGATCGTGCACGTATATCTGTCGTCGTCGATTCTGTGCCGCGCGCCGAGGCCGTCGTCGAACTTGTTCAGGAAGCCGGGCTGTCCGCTGAGGTGGGGTACAGCCAGGAAGGCACGCCTCTCGCACGGACGGAAGCGGTCGTCGAACTGAGACCTCTCGTCGATCAGTGGACGCGCGGTGCTGTGAAATCGATGCCAGTGGGTTGGGTTCCCACAGCGCGGGCCCTACGCGTGTGGGCTGTCGCTGCAGGTCGGGCAGACGCGGACAGTGACCGCTATCTCCTTGAACTTGATCCCCATGCCTCCGACACCCATCAACCGTTAGCGGATGCACTGATCAGAGCCGGTATCGCGCCTACATTGGTAGGGGCGCGAGGTAGTTGTCCAGGGTTACGAATTTCCGGTCGACGACGGCTGCGGAGACTGGTGGAAAACATCGGTGAAGTGCCGAAAAAGTTGGACGCCGGTACGGATTGGCCGCACGTTTAACCCCATATAGGTAGTACTGATCTGCGAGTATGACAGCGGGATGTGTCACTCTATGAAGAGGACATCAGCCCAGGAGGCTGGTCCACAGATGTGTCGGAGACCCGGCATCGGCAGCAGGAAAGGCTCGGACTAACAGGTGGCTAACGGAGACAATGACACCGCGACTGGCAAGGCGAGTCCGCGTCGTTTAGTTATCGTCGAGTCGCCAACTAAGGCGCGCAAAATCGCCCCCTACCTGGGTAAAAACTATGTGGTGGAGGCGTCAGTCGGCCATATCCGGGATTTGCCTCGCGGCGCGGCAGATGTGCCAGCGAAGTACAAGGGGCAGCCGTGGGCGCGTCTTGGCGTCAACGTCGACCAGGACTTCGAGCCGCTGTACGTCGTCAGTCCAGATAAGAAGTCGAAGGTCACCGAACTCAAGGACCTCCTCAAAGACGCTGACGAACTTTTTCTCGCCACCGACCCCGACCGTGAAGGCGAAGCCATCGCCTGGCACCTGCTGGAGACGTTGAAGCCGAAGGTTCCGGTTCGGCGCATGGTGTTCCACGAGATCACCGAATCCGCCATCCAGGCCGCCGCGCAGGACACCCGCGACCTCGACAACGACCTTGTCGATGCACAGGAAACCCGCCGCATCCTCGACCGTCTTTACGGTTACGAAGTCAGCCCGGTGCTGTGGAAAAAGGTCATGCCGAAGCTTTCGGCAGGCCGCGTGCAGTCGGTGGCAACCCGTGTCATCGTCCAGCGTGAACGTGAACGCATGGCGTTCCGTAGTGCGGAGTACTGGGATATTGCCGCGACGCTTGACGCCGGTCCTGACGCGAGCCCCCGCACGTTCGGTGCACGCCTGGTTAGTGTCGACGGCTCACGTGTCGCGGCTGGACGTGACTTCGGCTCAGACGGCAAGCTCTCCGCGGACGGCGTCACGGTTCTCGATGAAACGCATGCTCGCCGTCTCGCAGACGCACTTGCTGGCGTTGATCTTGAAGTCATTTCTGCCGAGAACAAGCCGTACACCCGCAAGCCTTACGCGCCGTTTATGACGTCGACGCTCCAGCAGGAAGCCGGTCGCAAGCTGCGTTTTACCTCTGAGCGCACGATGCGCACCGCTCAGCGGCTGTACGAAAACGGCTACATCACGTACATGCGTACGGACTCCACGACGCTGTCGCAGTCCGCGATCGATGCTGCCCGCGCGCAGGCAACCGAGCTGTATGGCGCCGAGTACGTGCATCCATCGCCGCGCCAGTACACCCGCAAAGTCAAGAACGCGCAGGAAGCGCACGAGGCCATCCGCCCAGCTGGCGACGTTTTCGCGACGCCCGGGCAGCTGCATTCCAAGCTTGAGGCCGACGAGTACAAGCTGTACGAGCTGATTTGGCAGCGCACCGTCGCCTCCCAGATGGCTGATGCACGCGGCAACACGTTGACGCTGCGGATCGCGGGCCGCGCCGGCACCGGTGAGGACTGCGTCTTCTCGGCATCCGGTCGCACCATCACGTTCGCCGGTTTCTTGAAGGCATATGTCGAAAGTGTCGACGAGGAAGCTGGCGGTCAATCTGATGACGCCGAGTCGCGGCTTCCCGTGCTCACCGAGGGTCAAGCGGTCACCGCGACGCAGCTCGATCCCGATGGTCACGCCACGAAACCACCAGCGCGTTACACCGAAGCCAGCTTGATTAAAACCCTCGAAGACCTGGGTATTGGGCGTCCATCGACCTACTCGTCGATCATCAAGACGATCTTGGATCGCGGCTACGTCTACAAGCGCGGCAGCGCGCTTGTCCCGTCGTGGGTGGCTTTCGCTGTTGTTGGCCTGCTGGAGGCACACTTCGGTCGCCTGGTCGACTTCGACTTCACGGCAGCGATGGAAGATGACCTCGACGAGATCGCTGGCGGTCGTGAGAGCCGTGGCGATTGGTTGTCTAACTTCTACTTCGGCGGCGAGAACGCTGCGGAAGGTTCGGTTGCCCGCGAGGGCGGCTTGAAGAAGATGGTCGGCACCAACCTGGAAGACATCGACGCGCGGGTCATCAATTCGATCCGCTTGTTCGACGACGCCGAGGGCCGCGAGGTGCACGTACGCGTCGGCCGATTCGGTCCGTACCTGGAGCGAATGGTCACCAACCCGGACGATCCAGACGGCGACCCGATATCGCAGCGCGCCAACCTGCCTGATGATCTGCCGCCGGACGAGCTGACACCGGAGTACGCGGAGAAGCTTTTCGCCACCCCGCAAGAGGGACGCAAGCTCGGTGTTGATCCGCTGAGCGGGCATGAAATCGTCGCGAAAGAGGGACGCTTCGGCCCGTACGTCACGGAAATTTTGCCTGAGCCCGAGGAAGAGGCGAAGCCAGCGGAACCGGAGATCACCCCGATCCCCACCGGCGACGGTTCGACCACTACGAAGGCCCCGGCCAAGAAGGCAGCGAAAAAGGCTGCCAAGAAAACGGCCGGCCCCAAGCCGCGCACCGGGTCGCTGTTTAAGTCGATGGACCTGGCCACCATCACGCTCGACGACGCATTGAAGTTGTTGTCATTGCCGCGTGTGGTGGGTACTGACCCGGCTACCGGTGAGGAAATCACCGCGCAGAACGGCCGCTACGGTCCGTACCTGAAGAAGGGCACGGATTCGCGGTCGCTCGCCACTGAGGACCAGCTTTTCGAGGTCACCCTCGATGAGGCCCTCAAGATTTACGCCGAACCCAAGCGTCGTGGACGGCAAGCCGCCGCCACCCCGCCGCTGCGTGAACTGGGTGTGGACCCAGTCAGTGAAAAGCCGATGGTCATTAAGGACGGCCGCTTCGGTCCGTACGTCACGGACGGCGAAACCAACGCCAGCCTGCGTAAGGGCGATGAGGTCACCTCGATCACTGATGAGCGGGCGTCGGAGCTTCTCGCTGATCGCCGTGCCCGCGGACCGGTGAAGAAGAAGGCCACCAAGAAGGCCGCTAAGAAGACGACGGCCAAGAAAACTGCAGCTAAGAAGGCGCCAGCGAAGAAAGCTGCAGCGAAGAAGGCCGTCAAGAAGTCGACGTAGTCGGTCAGACTGTGACGGACCGGGGTTGTCGGCGGGTGGCGATAGGGTGATTCGGTGACGGTATTCGACCAGCTCGTCGGGCAAGCGCATGTCAATGCGTCCTTGACGGCTGCTGCTCGGGCCGCGCGGTCACTCAACTCGGGCCCGTCTGCTTCGGCGTTAGCTGATCCAGAGTCGTCTGTCCCGGAGGTGTCCGGTTCCGCCATGACGCATTCGTGGCTGTTTACCGGTCCACCCGGCTCCGGCCGCTCAGTGGCGGCGCTGGCTTTCGCGGCAGCGCTGCAGTGCACTGACGCCAACGAAATTGGCTGTGGCCATTGCGTTTCCTGCACGACAACCATGGCTGGCACCCACGCTGATGTGCGGCGCGTCGTCCCGGACGGCTTGAGTATTTCTGTCGCCGAGATGCGCGCGATCGTGCAGACGTCCGCGCGGCGTCCCAGCACGGGGCGCTGGCAGATCGTCATTATTGAAGATGCCGATCGTCTCACTGAAGGCGCCGCAAACGCACTGCTCAAGGTGGTGGAAGAGCCGCCAGCGCTCACCGTGTTTTTGCTGTGCGCACCCACCGTTGACCCGCAAGATATTTCCGTGACGCTGCGGTCGCGCTGCCGCCACATTCATTTGGTGACGCCGTCTGTCAATGCGATTGCGCAGGTTTTGCAGCAACGCGACGGTCTCTCACCTGACGTCGCACACCTGTCGGCATCCATTTCTGGTGGTCACGTGGGTCGTGCTCGGCGTTTGGCCACCGATCCTGACGCGATGGCTAGACGCCGCAAGGCGCTCGCTCTTGCTGACGCCGCGCTGCGCCCCGCGCAGGCGTACCTCGCTGCAGAAGAGCTGGTGCGTGACGCTGATGCCGAAGCTAAAGACATCAGTTCCCGTCTCGACGAGCAGGAAACGGAAGAGCTGCGCACAGCACTTGGTGCTGGCGGAACGGGTAAGGGTGCGGCGGGAGCGCTGCGCGGTTCGGCGGGCGTGCTCAAGGAGTTGGAGCGTCGGCAAAAGTCGCGGGCAACCCGCACCGGTCGTGATGCTCTCGACCGCGCCCTGGTCGATTTGGCGGCGCTATACCGGGATGCGTTGGCTCGTTCGTGGGGCGCCGACGTCGCACCCAACCATCCTGATACGCAGGATCGCGCCG
>JAAYXN010000313.1 GCA_012515885.1 Rhodococcus sp. (in: high G+C Gram-positive bacteria) | reverse complement strand
TGGCGCAGGCGATGCCACCGACACCTACGCTGTCAATGCCGCGCTCGCCTGGCGACGTGTGCTGGCCGGATACGAAATATCGACGGTTACAGCAGGAAAAGCCTGGGGCCCCGCACAGCGGGCGTACGTCGAGCTGCTTGCCGAGCGTGTCAAAACCTACCGCCCGACAGCCTGGGAACGCTCCAATATGCACGCTGCATAATCCCGACTCACCTCGAAGCCTAACCGCCGGAGTATGCACGCTGCATATTCAAGGCGCTTCCAACCACACTCTGCACTGCATCAGAAGGGAACCCACGATGGGTACATACGCAATCGCCGGCAACTCAGGATCGGCAGGAAAGACAACGACGGTCGTGACCGAAGCAGTCCTGCTCGCTGAGCGCGGGTTCACCGTCCGGGTGATCGATGTGGACCCGCAGGCGAACGCATCCACGTGGCTCGGTCATGTGGACGCACCCGCCCCGACCGTCGCTGACGTTCTTCGCGGTCACCGATCGATCGCCGACGTCGAACGGCCCGCGCGCGTGATCTTGGACATCGACGCAGAGACAGGCCAACCCGTCTACGACGACGAAGAGACCATTCCTGGAGTCACCGTCGTTCCCGCACTGCGATCCACCCTCGACTCGCTCGTGGTCGAACTGGCCAGTCAGCCGGGAGCCGTCCTCAACCTTCAGGACGCTCTGCGCGATGCGAGTCCCGTCGACGTCACCCTGATCGATTGCCCCGGTTCATTGAATGTCCTTGTCACCGCCGGACTGCTGGCGACTGCTGCTGACGATGAACGCGGACTGATC
Source organism: Rhodococcus sp. (in: high G+C Gram-positive bacteria) (assembly GCA_012515885.1). Taxonomy (GTDB): domain Bacteria; phylum Actinomycetota; class Actinomycetes; order Mycobacteriales; family Mycobacteriaceae; genus Rhodococcus_F. The sequence continues at coordinate 714 of JAAYXN010000313.1, read as the reverse complement.
ACCTGCGTCAAGCCCAGCGGGAAGGAAGTCGAGGGAATCCCAGCACTGCAACAGGAACTCGCCAACATGCGGCGCATCTACAAGGAGTCCATCGAACTGGTCTCCGTCATACCGTGCGCGGTCCCGCCTCAGGGAGCAGTCTACGAGGAGCAGCTCGCGGCCTTGCGCGACTGGCTCGGAGACCGCGTCGCCCCCTCGATCCGGCGTCGTGCCATCGTCGACGAGGCCTACACCAACTACGTTCCGTTGCCGCTGTACGGACACCGCGCGAAGGACGTCGTTGCCGATTACAACGCCGTCATCGATCACCAGCTCGCCGCAGGACTGCTCGCGAAGCGCTCACAGGTGGCGTAGCAGTGGGAGAGAAACAGACGGCAACGAACATCGACTCAGACCTCCACGCCAGAGCGAGGGCGGCTGTTCGACTGGTCAAGGCATCAGGACAGCGCTACACCTTGGCGCAGTTCCTCCGCGAAGCGATCACCGCACAGTTGAGAGTGATCGCCGACGACTACAACCAAGGCCGGCCGATCGCCCCCGATATCGATCCACTCCCGCCGGGACGAGTCGGCTGACACGCCAATGAGCCTCCGGCCCCAGATGAGGTCGGAGGCTCATTGGCGTGTCAGCGCAGCGCTACTTCGAGATCGGAACAGGAGCCATGGCACCGATGTATCCAGTCAAGCTCGGGCCACCGGCAATGAAGAGCGGGTG
>JAAYXN010000312.1 GCA_012515885.1 Rhodococcus sp. (in: high G+C Gram-positive bacteria) | reverse complement strand
TGTTGTAGCAGTGCTCTTCCCAGTAGAAGTAGTTGCGAATCGGACGTAGAAAATCGTCGAGGTTCGCCATGTCATCGCGGACTTCGTTCAGTGTGGCGGTCACATCGGCAAAGCTTTTAGCCTGGACATCTGTAGCAGCAGCTAACTCCTGTTGCAGTGCATACTGCTGCTCCAATACGTGGATCGATTTCGCAAGCTCGTCGGCCTGCTTCAGCATGTCGTCGGCTCGGTCCTTCTGATAGGTGAGGTTCATGACCTGCCCGGTGTTCTGCATGCTGATCTGGAACGGAATCGAGGCCTGGTCGATCGGCGTTCCAAGGGGACGGGTGATGGACTGCACTTGGGCGATGCCAGGAAGGCGGAAGACTTCTCGGGCAATCCTTTCCAAGATGAGCATATCTGCGGAATTGCGCATATCGTGATCGGCTTCGATCAGCAATAGTTCGGGGTTCAGCCGGCCGGCAGGAAAGTGGCGTTCGGCGGCGGCGTAGCCGACGTTCGCCGGGGCACTACCCGGAATATATTGTCGAACATCGTAATTCGTTTCGTAACCAGGCAGGGCGAACATACCGATGATGGCCACCACGCCGGTCACCGCCAGGATGGGCCCCGGCCACCGGACAATGGCGGTGCCGATGCGCCGCCATTCACGCGTCCGCATCGTACGTTTCGGTTCGAGCAGACCTAGATGACTGCCGATAGTGACTACCGCGGGGATCAGCGTAAGGGCTGCTCCGAGGGCGACCAGGACGGCTACCGTGACCGGCCCGCCGAGGCTGTGAAAGTAGGGCAGCCGGGTAAAGCTGAGGCAGTACACCGCTCCGGCGATGGTCAATCCAGAGCCTAGAACAACATGCGCTGTCCCGTTGAACATCGTGTGGTATGCCGTCGGCCGGTCCTCGCCGGCCGCGCGAGCTTCCTGATATCGGCCGATGAAAAATATCGCGTAATCTGTCCCAGCCGCAATGACAAGCAGCGTAAGCAGATTGGTCGCGTACACAGAGAGCCCGATCATTTCGGAGTCGGACAGCAGGGCAATGATCCCCCGGGCGGCTAGCAACTGCACGAAAACGATAAGGAGCACCAGGAACATCGTGGCGACCGAGCGATAGACGAAAAACAGCATCACCGCGATCACGAGAAGGGTGATCATCGTGACCTTGACGGTGCCCTTGGTGCCTACTCCGAACTGATCCGCGAGCAGTGGTCCTGCGCCAGTGACGTAGGTCTTCACTCCGTTTGGTGGCGGCGTATCTGCCACAATCGCGCGGACTGCAGCGACGGACTCGTTCGCCAATGCCTCGCCCTGATTGCCGGCCAGGTAGACCTGAACATAGCCGGCTTTCCCGTCAGCGCTCTGGACGCCCGCGGCCGTCAGCGGGTCCCCCCAGAAGTTCTGGATGTGCTCGACATGCTTGGTGTCCTCGGCCAGCCTCTGGACCAACGTGTCGTAATAGCGGTGTGCGCCCTCGCCGAGTGGATCCTCGCCTTCCAGCACGATCATTGCTGCACTGTCGGAGTCGTACTCGTCGAATATCTCACCGACGCGTTTCATCGCCTGCATCGACGGCGCATCGGCGGGACTCATCGAAACGTTTCGTTCCTTGGCGACCTCTTCCAACCGCGGCACGGCAGCATTGGTGACGGCGGCCACCGTCAGCCAGAACAGCAGAATCGGCACCGCCAACCGGCGGATCGTCGCCGAAAGGGAGAATCGCGAGCCGTGCCCGTTGCTCACGAGGACTTATCCAGGCAGAAGGTATAGGCATTCACCCTGTTGACGGTTCGCTCGTCTTTGATCACACCGTCGACGGTGATGCGGCAACCGATGAGGTCGCTGTCGCCCTGTGCCACCAGATTGGCGAAGACCGCCGGCTGCGTTGTCGTAATCGTGTAGGCCCACGGCAATGTCGCGTCGAGAACCTCGTGCGGTTCGGCATCCCCGTCGAGGTAGTTGATGGTTGCCACCGTTCCTTGGACGCCGAAAACTTCAAGGGTTACGTGCTTCGGGTTGAAAGTAACGATTTCATTCGCCGTACCGCCGAAAGACGAAGCGTCGCTTTGCGTTCCAAAGATTCCCTGGAGCCGATACACACTGAACCCCGCGACCGCTGCCACGACCGCCACCACCAGCAGCATCCAATTTCGCCCGATCGTGCGCCTGACTGAAATCCCTGTCATCCGTTCGCCGTTTGACAGCTGCCTGTGCCGCTTCCGACACGCACGCTCAGCGGGGTGGGCACCGCCGCAGTTGTCGCCCTTGCCGTGGGAGGCGCAGACGGTCTGGCAAGCATGTGGGGTCCGTTCGTTTCAGGGATGAAGCGTGTCCACTCTGTACATACGACGGATATAATCTCAACAATGATGAATTCTGGTCCT
>JAAYXN010000311.1 GCA_012515885.1 Rhodococcus sp. (in: high G+C Gram-positive bacteria) | reverse complement strand
GAACTGGTTCAGGCGCATCTGAATCCGGACCTCCACGTCTCCACCGTGTTGCTCACGATGTATGACGGCCGGACCAAGCTCGCCGATCAGGTGGCTGAAGAAGTCCGTGGCCACTTTGGTGATGCTGTACTCAAGTCAGTGATTCCGCGGAGCGTTCGAGTGTCGGAAGCTCCGGGCTATGGAATGACAGTTCTCGACTATGACCCCGGTTCACGGGCTGCCATGAGCTATTTGGATGCCGGGCGCGAATTGGCCGCGCGGGCCGTAAAGACTCAGGAGCAATAGACATGAGCCAGACACGCAGGGGTGGATTGGGACGTGGTCTTGCAGCATTGATTCCTACCGGTCCCGCGCAAGGACCGGGTTTGGGATCGGCCGCCGCTGACGTGGTCATCGGCGCCGACCCCCACGCTAAACCCGCGGAGAGTGAATCCACTCCGGCGAACGGTGATGGTTTCACGGGAAACAATGCATCACCAAAATCTGGCGGGGACGCACCTAAGGGTGGCAAGCCGGATAAGGATGCCGCCGCGGAGGATGCCTCGAAGGCGGCGGATAAGTCTTCGGCGTCACCGGACTCCCCGAGCGACACCGCCGTGTCGGCCGCCGCAGCAACCACCGATGTGGGCGCGATCTATCGGGAGATCCCCCCGGAGCAGATTGAAACGAACCCGAAGCAGCCGCGCACCGTCTTCGATGAAGAAGCGCTTGCCGAACTGGTTCACTCGATCCGCGAGTTCGGTCTCATGCAGCCGATCGTGGTGCGCAGTGTCGGTGACGACCGCTACCAAATCATCATGGGTGAGCGTCGCTGGCGGGCCAGCCAGGAAGCCGGCCTCACCGCGATTCCGGCGATCGTTCGCGAAACCCAAGACGACGACCTCCTGCGTGACGCGCTCCTGGAGAACATTCACCGCGTCCAGCTCAATCCCCTCGAAGAGGCTGCGGCGTATCAGCAACTCCTCGAAGAGTTCGACGTGACGCATGAAGAACTCGCGACACGTCTGGGTCGCTCACGCCCCGTCATCACGAACATGATCCGGCTGCTGAAGCTGCCCGTCCCCGTTCAGCGCCGGGTGGCCGCGGGTGTTCTCTCCGCCGGTCACGCTCGGGCGCTGCTGTCGTTGGAAGCTGGAGTCGACGCGCAGGAAGTGCTCGCCGCCCGCATCGTCGCCGAAGGACTTTCGGTGCGCGCCACGGAAGAGGCCGTGACTCTCGCGAATCGTGAAGAGGCCCCCACCTCCGCGCCGGTGCGCCGCAAGCCCATCCAGATGCCGGGCCTGCAAGACGTAGCTGAACGACTGTCCGATTCTTTCGATACTCGCGTGACGGTGAGCCTGGGTAAGCGCAAAGGAAAGATCGTCGTCGAGTTCGGGTCCGTGGAAGATCTACAGCGCATTGTGGGGATGATGGAAAACCCGCAACCGGATGCGGTCACGGGAAGTTAGAGTGTCCCTTTCTACGCGGGTTGTTCCACTAGCGCTCGACGAGTTGGATGCCTTATCTCTTCATGTTCGACGGTGCGTGTTCTGGGAGATGGATCCGGAAGCTGTGCTGGCGTCCCAGGATTTTTACGACCCTGAGTTTGAGAAGGAAGCATGGCTGTCGACGGTCATGCTGGAGTGGGGAACGTGCGGCCAGGTCGTGCATGAAGAATCCGACCCGGTGGGCAGCGCCCTGTATGCGCCGCCTCGGATGGTGCCGCGGGCTGGCTTGTTCCCCACTTCCCCAGTCAGTGCAGACGCGGTGTTGCTGACGAGTCTGCATGTCGGGCCGGGTACTCAGATCGATCGTTTAGGTGGGGATCTCGTTCGCGCTGTCGTTGCGGACCTAATCCGCCGCGGCGTCCGCGCGCTGGAAGCTTTCGGTTATCGCCGAGACGCGCTATCGACAGAAGCGTTGCCCACTGACGCGGGGGCAGCCGTGGTCGCGTCCGCGACGGCGGCACTGACCTGTTCGGAAGAGGACTGCATGATCGACGCGCATTTCTTGGAAGACTTCGGGTTCGAAGAGGTGGCACCGCACCACCGCTATCCCCGGTTTCGGTTAGAGCTGCACCGCGACCACGAGTGGAAAGAAGACGTCGAAGCAGCCCTGTTCCAACTGTTGGAGGCAGCAGCGTTGACCATGACGTCGCAGGATTCTCGGGTGCCTGCTGGGGTTGGCGCGTCTAGTCAGCTGCGGCGAGCTCGGATGCAAGCAGACCCGCGAACGTAAACGTTCCCGTGGGCTGATCGTCGCGTCCCAACAGATACAGGCGTTTGACGGACACCAATACTGCTTCGGCGATCGCGTCACGCATGCGGGGGTTGGTGAGCACCGAGACATCCCCGGCGTTGGTGAGGTAGCCGAGGTCCACCTGCACGGTGGGCATGTTGGTGAGACGCAGCAGATCCCACGTGCGTCCGTGGGTGCGGCAGTCGCGGAGTCCGGTGCGTGCGACGATCTCGCGTTGAATCAGGCCACTGAGGATCTGGCCGATCGTCGATGTCGATCCGTGTGAGTTTCCGAAGTGGAAGCTGGCGATGCCGTTGGCTGACGCGCTGGCGTTGGCATCGCAGCGCAACGAGATAGTCAGGTCGGCGTCGAAAGTATTTGCCCGCGAGGCACGCTCAGCGTCCGTTGGGTCCTCGGACGGCGGATGCGATAGGAACGTTTCCATCCCGGTGGCGGCCATGCGTCCTTCGAGACGGTGCGCGAGATCCCACAAAATGTCGGCTTCGTAGATGCTCTCCCCCGTATCGGAGGTGACGCGCTGCCCACGGTTGCTGCCACCAAGCCCTGGGTCGAGGACGATGCGTTTTCCGCTGAGTTGGGGGCCTGAGCGGCGAACAAGTTCTTCTTCGCTAATGGCGTGTGGTGAACCGCCAGTGACGCGGGTACCCAACAGCTCAAGGGAGCGCAGTGTCGCGGGGCCGCAGATGCCGTCGGCGGACAAGCCGATTTCTCGCTGAAAGCCGGAGAGGGATTCGTGGGTTTGGGGACCAAAAAATCCGTCGACGCGACCGAAGTAGAACCCGAGGTCTTGAAGTCTGGTCTGCAAGGTTGCGACGTCGTCGCCATAGAGGGGTGCCGAGAGCTGATAAATCAGGGTCCGGGCACCGAGCCGGTAGGACGCTTCTTTGATGGACCGGTATGTGGTGGGCCCGACGATTCCGTCGACGAGGAGGCCGCGCTGCTGCTGGAAGGCGCGGACTGCGCGATCGAGCGACGGATCGAATTCCGCATCTGTTGCCAGCCAGCGTGCTCCGCCGGCTTCTGCCGAGTGGCTGCCTGGGAGGAAGCCAAGATCGGTCAGCGTGCTCCGGATCTCAGCAACCGCCGGTCCGCGGTCACCGTGACGGAGTCGATGCATTCTTCGGGCCTTCCTGGTGGGGGTTAGGTGCAGGAATCGCTGCGAGCAGCAGACGGGCTGGTGGTGCGAGGCATTGATTCGATGGGTTCAGCACACATCGAGCACACCGGCGCGTGCGACTAATTGTGTCAGAGAGTCGCGTGTAGTGGGAGTTCCGGGTGGCTCTGGTCCACACGAATTGATCGCCACATCAGTCACTGCGTTCACGTGCGTACCTCCTCCCCGGTCTGTGGCGGTCAGATGTGAGATAGGTAATCCGCCGCCGAAACAAAAAGTCGATGCGCCCAAGGTTCTGTGGCGCATCGACTTATTGTGGCACCGGGAAGAGCCCTGCCAACTTGGCGTTACCAAGCAGAGATATCTCAATTTGGCTGAGCGTTTCGACCCCGATCAGAGGACGTCGGCGAGTTCCTTCAGCAAGGCGGCCTTGCCTTTGGTGCCCACAACCTTGTTGATGGGCTGTCCGTCCTTGAACAGGATCATCGTCGGGATCGACATGACCTGATGTTCCCGTGCTGCGGCAGGGTTCTCATCAACATCGATCTTGGCGATGGTGATCTTGTCGGCGTACTCGCCAGCGATCTCTTCAAGAACCGGGGCGATCAGCTTGCAGGGTGCGCACCACGTCGCCCAAAAGTCGACGAGTACAGGCTTGCTGCTTTCGAGGACATCCTTCTGGAAGGAGTCGTCGGTGACGGTAATGGTGTTAGACACGAAAGTTCCTCTCGAACAATGAGATTGAAAGAGTCAAGCGTTTAGCTAGTGACGTCGACAGGCTGACCAGCGGCCGCGACGGTGTTGCGGGTGATCTCGCCGTTGTCCGCGAGCCAACGCTCGACGTCGATAGCTGCTGAACATCCGGTACCGGCTGCGGTGATTGCCTGACGGTACCGGTGATCAACGAGGTCGCCAGCTGCGAAGAGGCCGTCGACGGAGGTGGCGGTGGTCGGTGAGGACACCTTGACGTAGCCCTCATCGTCGATATCGACCTGGCCCTTGACCAGTCCGCTGCGTGGGTCGTGGCCGATGGCAACGAACACGCCGGTGACGTCGAGAGTGCTTTCCTCGCCGGTCTTGGTGTCCTGAACAACCAGGCCGGTGACCGAATTCTCGCCCAACACCTTGATGGGGGTTGCGTTGGTCACGAAGCGAATCTTGTCGTTGTCTTTGGCGCGCTCAAGCATGATGCGTGAGGCACGGAACTCGTCGCGGCGGTGCACGACGGTGACCGAGCGTGCGAACTTGGTGAGGAACGTCGCCTCTTCCATGGCGGAGTCGCCGCCACCGACAACAACGATGTCTTGGTCTTTGAAGAAGAAGCCGTCGCAGGTGGCGCAGGCGCTGACGCCGCGGCCGAGGAGCTCTTCTTCACCGGGGATGCCGAGGTAGCGTGCCGCTGCACCCATCGCGAGAATGATCGCGTAAGCGTGGTGTTCTTCGTCGCCAACAACAACCTTCTTGACCGCACCGGACAGGTCGATTTCTTCGACGTCTTCAGTGCGGATGTCAGCGCCGAAACGCTTTGCCTGCTCACGCATTTCGTCCATGAGATCCGGTCCCATGATGCCGCTGCGGAAGCCGGGGAAGTTTTCGACCTCAGTGGTCGTCATGAGTGCACCACCAAACTGGGTGCCCTCAAACAGAAGCGGCTTGAGTTCAGCGCGTGCCGCGTACACGGCAGCCGTGTACCCGGCAGGTCCCGAACCAACGATAATGACGTCGTGAATGGTCTCAGGAGTGGTCATGCGGGCCTTCCGGTCGTGGGGGTAAACACCCCGGCGGGTTGAGCTCATACGCGCAGTGCATACGTAGTGGTCAACACCAGGGTAAAGGGTGTTGTTCCCTGACCGGTGGGCGCCGCTAGCTGTGGGCGGTGTGCGGCGCTATCCGATGTCCCGAATGGTGATGGTGTCGGCGTTATCGACGCCACATTCGTCGCCGACGACCAGCGCCGTCAACTGTGGCGGCTTGGGGCCGGGCAGGATCAGGAGGACACCGTCACGGCCGTCGAAGTGCACTTCTTTGGAGCCGAGGGGCGTTCGTGTGGGTTCGATTCCGTTTGCTTGCAGGCAGCCAGCGAGAACCTCGGGTGCGTCCAAAGCGCCAAGTTCGCGTGAGCCAATTAACGCCATGATTTGGCCACCTTCCAAACCGGATGTCATATCCAACCGGGTGGACGGCTCAGCGGTGGGCTGGGCGACGAGCGGCGTATCGGCGTTGTCGTCGTCACCGAGGTTGCCCAGCGGTGAGATGGCGACTGCAACGATCGCGGCAGCGGCCGCAGCGAACACGCCGCCTGCCACAAACCCAATACGACGCTGCTTGCGTGCGAACGGCACCACCACGCCAGACGGCTGGTCCGAGGCAGGAGCGCCGGTGCGTTCGCGTTCAGCAGCCAGCGACTGGCTGATCCGGGCCGCGATAGCCGGTGGGATTGCCGTCTGTACCGACAAATCACGACCGACAGTGCCCAGATCTGCAGTGACGCGGTCCAGGGCTGCCAGGATGTCCTGGGCCGCTGGGTCCTCATGCAGGTGAGCCCGTATGTACGCCGAGTCGTCGTCCGACAACGCGTCGGCATGAAAATCGGCTAAAACGTCAGACGAAAACGGTGGACCATAGCGGAGCCCGTTGATTCTGGCCTCCTCGTTGGTGCTGCTAGTGCTGCGTCCATCACTATGGTCGCCACCGTCCTCATGTGGCGGCTCAGGATGCTTCGTTGGCATGGCGCCACCACCTCCTCCCCCATCTCGCCGGTTCGTGTGGAGCACGAACCCCTCTTTGGATAGGACGTCGTAGGGTCACCGTCGGTTCCCCTCATCGCGAAAGTATTCGAGAGTCACGGCAAGTTTTTTGCGAGCACGCGCGCAGCGGCTCTTCACTGTGCCCTCG
>JAAYXN010000310.1 GCA_012515885.1 Rhodococcus sp. (in: high G+C Gram-positive bacteria) | reverse complement strand
GCCGTCTTCGTCGATCCCTACGGTGTGGATCTGGGCTCCCGCAGCTTGGAACACTTGGAGAGCGCCTGGATACGTGGGCGTTTCGACCACAACGTCGTCACGGGGATCGAGGAGAACCTGGCTGAGGAGACTCAGCGCCTGCTGCGAGCCGTGCGTCACGACTACTTCCCGGGCGCTGATCGCGCGGCCAATCCGTGCGCTTTCACGCGCGGCGAGGGCGTCTCGCAATTCGGGTAGGCCACAGGTCTCGGCGTATTGCACCGACCCGGGCTGGGTGAGCGCTGCCTGCGCGTGCTCGGCAATGACGTCTCGCGGAATGAACTCGGGCGCGGGCAATCCACCTGCGAGGCTGATGACATCGCCGCGGCTGGTCAGTGCAAGAAGGTCGCGGATAGCGGACCCGCGGACTCCCCCGACTCGTCGGGAAAGCCCGCGGGCAGGTTGTGGTTCCATTTCGCCACGGTACAGAGCTGCTTTCACTATTCGGAATGATTATCCCGAATAGTGAGACTAGCTAGTCGAGGTCGTCGTGACGCATCAACTGACGCGACGCCTCCGTGATCGACCCCGTCAGCGACGGATACACCGAGAAGGTGGCAGCCAGATCGTTGACGCTGAGGTTGTTTTGCACCGCGATCGCCAGCGGAAGAATCAACTCAGAACCGTTGGGTGCCACTACGACACCACCAATCACCACACCGGTAGCGGGGCGGCAAAAGACCTTCACGAAGCCGCGGCGCAACCCCGACATCTTCGCGCGAGGATTGGTCGCGAGCGGCAGCATCACCGTGCGAGCAGGCACCTCACCCGCATCAATCGCGGCCTGCGTAACACCCACCGTCGCAATCTCTGGGCGCGTAAACACCGCAGAAGCAACGGTTTTGAGCTTGATCGGGCTCACACCTTCACCCAGCGCGTGATACATCGCGATACGACCCTGCATTGCGGCAACCGACGCCAACGGCAACAGACCCGTGCAGTCACCCGCCGCGTAAATACCGGCAACCGAGGTGCGCGAGACGCGGTCCACGCGCAGATATCCCCCGCGGTCGAGGTCAATCCCCACCTTCTCCAAACCCAGCCCCGACGTGTTAGGCACCGAGCCCACCGTCATCAACGCGTGACTGCCCTCGACGGTGCGGCCATCCGCGAGCCGCACAATCACACCGTTTTCCGTGCGATCCACCGCGTCCGCGCGCGCATCCTTCACCAGCTCGACGCCGCGTTCCGCGAGAGCATCTTCCAACACCAGGGCGGCGTCGGCATCCTCACCGGGCAGCACTCGGTCCCGGCTAGAAACCAGCGTCACCTTGACGCCCATCTCGGTGTATGCGGACACAAACTCCGCGCCCGTCACACCGGAACCGACAACCACCAGGTGCGTCGGCAACTCTTCCAAGTCGTAGAGCTGACGCCAGGTGAGGATGCGTTTCCCGTCCGGCATCGCGTCCGGGAGGACGCGCGGGCTCGCACCCGTAGCAATAAGAACGAAGTCCGCATCAAGATTGCGTTCGCCGCCATCAGCGAGGGCGGCCCGAACCTGATGCGCTGCCAAACCAAGTTGCGGGTCAGTCAATTCGGCGGTGCCCTGCAGCAGTTCAACGCCCGCCGTCTGCAACGTCGCCCGGATATCTGCTGACTGCGCTTTCGCCAGCGATTTCACGCGTGAGTGAACCTGAGGAAGCGAGATGGCCGCTTGCGAAGGATCCAGTGAGATCCCCAAATCGTGTGCTCGCCGCATATCAGTACGGACGCCGGTAGAGGCAATAAAAGTCTTCGAGGGAACGCAATCGAACAGCACACAGGCGCCACCGATTCCGTCCGCATCGATCACCGTGACGGAAGCGCCGTGCACCGCTGCCACAAGCGCTGCTTCGTAGCCTGCTGGTCCGCCACCGATGATCACTATCCGGGTCATCTGTCCTCCAGTTCGATAACTGCCGGGTTCTCCGGCGTGGTCGATCGGCTGGTGTTGGCCTCGGCGTCGGTGGATGACCGCTGCCGCGGCCGTCGCTGCCCGCTAGCTGCCAGTAGTGGCGAGCAATCGTGCACACGACACCGCCGAACGCAGCGAAAGATTTATGTGTCTTCCGTCTAACACTGCAATGGTTAGATTACCGGCCACCGTTTACCCTTGCTGGGTGTCGATCTACGCCGCTTACGGCTCCAACATGCATCCGGAGCAAATGAAACAGCGCTGCCCCCATTCACCCATGGCAGGCACGGGCTGGTTGGACGGTTGGCGACTGACCTTTAGCGGCGAAGACATCGGCTGGGAGGGTGCCCTCGCGACCGTCGTCGAAGAACCCGGTTCCCGTGTCTTCGTCGTCCTCTATGACGTTCCCGAAGAGGACGAGAAGAGCCTGGACCGTTGGGAGGGCTCCGAACTGGGCTTTCACCGCAAGATTCGGGTGCGTATCGATAAGACCGACGGCGAATCAGTGTTGGCGTGGCTGTATGTGCTCGACGCCTACGAGGGCGGTTTGCCGTCGGCCCGCTACATCGGTGTGGTCGCGGATGCTGCAGAAATTGCGGGCGCCCCCGACGACTATGTCCTTGCACTGCGGACCCGAAACAGCCGCAACGTGGGGCCAGGACGTTCATAAAACGTCGCTAGGCCCCACGCTGGCGAAACTATGTGCGGCAGCTAGCGCTGCCCGCTTGTATACGGTCCCGTTAGACCTGCCCTCTAGACCTGCATGGAGCGCAGAGCTGAACCCTTGCGCTGGTAGATGGCCCAGACGGCGACCATCATCAGCAGGTAGGTGACAAGGAAGGCTTGGAAACCGCCTTCAATGCCCAGTCCAGCGAAAACGCGGGGAATGAAGAAGCCACCGAGCGCGCCGATCGCACCGGCGATACCGATGCAGCCGCTGGCCAGACGTCGACCCACTGCTGCCTCCTCGGGTGTGGTGCGTCCGATCTGGAACACGGTCGGAATCATCCGGTAGGTCGAGCCATTGCCCACACCTGCGGCGCCGAACAGCACGAGGAAGGTCAGCAGGAACAGCAGGAACGACCCGGATTCGAGTGTCTGCAGCAGTCCGAGAACACCGAGTGCCATGACAGCGAACGCTGCGATCGTGACACGGGCACCACCGAACTTGTCGGCCGCCATGCCACCGAGGGGACGCAGCAGCGCGCCGATCAGGGCGCCGAGGAACACGATGTTGGCCGTGATTTCCGGGAACTCGGACTTGAGCAGCGTCGGGAACGTGTTGGCGTAGCCAATGAATGATCCGAACGTACCGATGTAGAGCACCGAAATGATCCAGGTGTGCGGGTTTTGCACCGCCATCATCAGGCTCTTGCTGTCTGACACCGCGCAGCTCAGGTTGTCCATGTACCGCCAGGCCAGGATCGCGGCGAGGATGCACAGCGGAATGAAGATCAGGCCAGCACGATCGAGCGCCAAACCAGCACCGGACACGATGATCAGCGGCACCGTGAACTGCACCCACGCCGTGCCCAGGTTGCCGCCTGCCGCGTTGAGGCCCAGAGCCTTGCCCTTTTCGCGCTGCGGATAGAAGAACGAGATGTTGACCATCGACGACGTAAAGTTTCCGCCACCCAAACCGGCAAGCGACGCAATCGCCAACATCACCGGGAACGACGTCGTCGGGTCACTGACCGCCCACGCCAAGCCGCCAGCGGGGAGAATCAGCAGCAGCGCCGAAATGACCGTCCAGTTGCGTCCACCGAAAATCGGGACCGTGAACGTGTAGAGGAAGCGCATCAGGGCGCCCGTCAAACCAGGCAGCGCGATCAACCAGAACAGCTGGTCCGAGCTGAAATCGAACCCGGCGTTGTTGAGTTGGGGAACCACGATTCCCCACAGCGCGAGCATCGCGAAGCCGAGGAACTCAGCGACCATCGACAGAATGAGATTTCGACGGGCAATCGACTTACCGATGGTGTTCCACTGCTTGTCGTTCTCCGGGTCCCAGTGATCGATCCACCGGCCTTTACGGAACGTCGGGGTACCTTCAGAGAGCGCTTTACGCTCCGCGAAATCGATTGCCATTGTGTGTATTCCCGTCCTTCTCGGTGGATCTCACCGCTACGGGAAATAGTGACGCGCAGATGTTTCCTGTCGCCGTGTACGAGGTTGCTTCCCAGTCACACTCTGCTCTCGTGCCAGGCGGCAAAGCTGTGAGCGCAGCGTAATATCAGCTGTCCAGAATTAGATTGGTAAACACCCGCACGCCCACGGCGAGGGCACGTTCATCAAGGTCAAACGTCGGTTGATGAATATCGAGCTGCTCACCTACCCCGGACCATACCCCTAACCGTGCCATTGCGCCCGGCACGTCTTCGAGGTACCAGGAGAAGTCTTCGCCACCACCGGACTGTGGGGTGTCAGCGAGCGCGTCCTCACCAGTGCGGGTGATGGCGTCTTCAAACATCCGGGTAGAGATATCGTCGTTGACGACCGGCGGCACTCCGCGTCGGTATTCCAGCTGGTAACGCACCCCGGTGGGGGCAAGGAGCCCGTCGACGAGTTCGCGAACGAGCGGCTCCAGCAAACTCCACGTCTGGTGATCCCCGGTCCGCACGGTGCCAGTCATCATGCCGGTGCGCGGGATCGCGTTGGGGGCTTGGCCTGCTTGCACAGCGCCCCACACCATGACGGTGCCGGTACGCGGATCGACGCGTCGGCTCAGCAAACCGGGCAGTCCGGTAATGACCGTGCCCATCGCGTACACCAGATCCGTCGTCAAATGCGGACGGGACGTGTGGCCACCTGGTGAGTCGAACACCACCTGCACCGTGTCCGCAGCCGACGTGATGGGGCCGAGGCGGACACCCACCTTCCCGGCTTCAAGTCTCGGATCACAGTGCAGCGCAAAAATTCTCGAAATTCCTTCGAGCCGTCCGGCCGCGACAACGTCGAGTGCACCGCCCGGCATGACTTCCTCGGCGGGCTGGAAGATCAGCCGCACCCCGACAGGGAGGTCATCGATCTCAGCGAGCGCCAATCCCGTCGCCAACAGCACCGTCGTGTGGGCATCGTGGCCACACGCGTGCGAGATTCCCGGGACCGTGGACGAGTAGGTGGCGCCGGTCAACTCCTGCATGGGCAGTGCATCCATGTCGGCGCGCAGCGCAATCCGCGCACCTTCACTGGGACCTAAATCGCAGGTCAACCCCGTTCCACCAGGCAGAATCTGGGGGGACAGCCCCGCTTCGGTGAGCCGCGACGCCACAAACTCGGTGGTGGCGTACTCGTGCCGGGCAAGTTCTGGGTGGGCGTGGAGATGACGACGCCAGGCGATCATGTCGTCGCCGTGATCGTGAAGCCATCGATCGATCACTGCGTTCACCGGGTCATCGTTCCTTCCAGCAGGCGGTCGCGCTGCGCTGTATCTGTTGCGGCGCGAATTGCTGTTCGTGCCAAAGCAATTGCCCCATCCGTGACAGCTTTATCCGCTGACTCCGTGATGCAGGCGGCGGCGAACTCGGGCTGGTGGGTTACTGCACCGCCGGAATCGAGGCCGATGACCGGGTGAATTCCGGGAATAACGTTGGTGACGTTGCCCATGTCGGTGCTGCCCAACGGACGCACCGTCTCCCACTGCACCGGCAGCGGTTCACGCCCGATCTCCACGATTTCCTCGCGGTACGCCTGAACCAGCCACGGGTCAGGGGTCAGTTCGGTGTACGTCGGAGACACCGTCCGTACCTGATGGGTACAACCCGTGCCCAACGCGCCAGCAGCGAAGCAGTCATGGGTGCGCGCCGTCAGATCCGCCAGCATCTCAGACGTATGAGCGCGCAGGTAGTAGAGCATTTCCGAGCGGGCCGGAACGATGTTCGGGGCGCTGCCGCCGTCGCTGACGATGCCGTGAATCTGCTGTCCCGGAGAAAGATGCTGACGCATCAACCCCACCGCGACCTGAGTGAGAGTCGCCGCGTCCGCAGCGTTGCGACCAAACTCCGGTGCCGCCGACGCGTGCGCTTCGCGGCCCGTGAACTCCACCGCCACATCCGCAAGGGCCAACGACGTGGCGCCAATGATGTCGAGCGGACCGGGATGCACCATCAGCGCGGCCGCCACCGAATCGAAAATCCCCCGCTCCAGCATGAGGATTTTGCCGCCACCCGATTCTTCAGCAGGCGTCCCAATAACCCGGACGGTTAACCCCAGCTGATCGGCGAGGGCAGCCAGCGCGACACCCGCACCCACCGCGGACGCCGCAATAATGTTGTGCCCGCACGCATGCCCAATCTCGGGAAGAGCGTCGTACTCCGCGAGCACCGCGATCTCAAGCTCACCGGAACCAAAACGCGCATCAAACGCCGTCGGCAACTCAGCGACACCCTCGGTGACCTCAAACCCGTTCGATCGCAGGACGTCGACGATCTTGGCCGCGCTACGCACCTCCTCGAACGCCAACTCCGGTTCGCGATGAATCGAATGCGAGAGGGCAAGAAGATCCGGCGCTACCGAGGCGACAGTCGAGGACACCACCTCGAACGACGCAGCTACAGAAAAGTCCGGATTCACCCGTTCAGTCTCTCATCCCGCAGCCGCGTGTCCTGCCCTGATCCCTCAGCAGGCCGCACCGACTTCTCAGATCCCACGTAAATCAGCCGAACTTGAAATTGCTCTCATCAGTGATGGTGGCGAGTGCGGTCAACGTGTCGCGGTGGATGCCCTGCTTGATTCCGGCGAGGTTCGCACCCCGCACCGCCGTCGACGCTGCCGCGCGGGCAACCGCCGCTGCCAGCACGTTGTCGCCGTCAGCGGTCTCGTCGACGATGCCAGCAGCCAGTGCGTCACTGCCGCCGTAGCGACGTCCAGTCAGCATGGCCTCGATAGCGTTCTGCTTCGGCAGACGACCCGTGACCAGTGCAGACATGCCCACGGTGAACGGCATGTTCAACGTCACCTCAGGCAGGCAGAAGTAGCCGCGATCGGCGCGCATCACCCGGAAATCGTGTGCCAACGCGAGCATCGCGCCGCCACCGAAAGCGTGACCGGTAACCGCAGCAACAGTCACCATCGGCAAAGTCAGCAGCCGCGAGTACACGCCGTGGATCGAATCGAGGTAGCTGGGCAACTTCTCCAGGTTCGAAAACACCCAGGTGGTGTCCAGGCCGTTGGTGTAGAACTTGCCCGCCGACGTCGTCACCAGCGCAGCGGGGCCCTCATGGGCCTCAACCTCATCAAGCAACTCGTGGACAGCCAGAATCCACTCGGGAGCGAATCGGTTCTCGTTATCTGCGGGCGCCTCACCTTCAGGGGCACGGTCCCCAAGGCCAAGGATGAATACGTCGCCTTCACGGTCCAAATACGGCATAGATGGAAGACTAACGCGTCATGGGAACCCACGAAGGCGCGGCCACCAGACTCGCCGCCCTCACTGAGACCACTGAGCACCCCGTCGCGATTGTGCTTGGCTCTGGTTGGCAGGCCGCTGCCGACGCTTTCGGCGAACCTGCCGCCGTCGTGCCAATGACCGACCTCCCGGGTTTCGCCAGGCCGTCAGCGCAGGGCCATCCCGGCACCATCCGCTCGGTGCAGATCGGGGGCAAGCGCGCGCTGATCCTGCTCGGGCGCAGCCACGCCTATGAAGGCCACGACCTAGCGACCGTCGTGCACCCCGTCCGCACCGCGATCGCTGCCGGTGCCCGCACCGTCATTCTCACCAACGCCGCCGGCGGAATCCGCGACGACCTGGCAGTGGGACAACCGGTACTCATCAGCGACCACCTCAATCTCACCGGACGATCACCGCTGGTCGGGGCGCAATTTGTGGACCTAGTCGATGCGTATTCGCCGCACCTGCGTGCCCTCGCCCGCGACGTCGACCCGGAACTGGCTGAAGGGGTCTACGCCGGATTGCCCGGCCCGCACTATGAGACGCCCGCCGAAATCCGGATGCTGCGCACACTCGGCGCCGACCTCGTCGGCATGTCGACAGTTCACGAAACGATCGCGGCGCGGGCCATGGGTGCCGATGTCCTCGCCGTCTCTCTCGTGACGAATATGGCTGCCGGAATCACCGGTGAACACCTCGACCACGAAGAGGTCCTCGCCGCCGGACGCGCCAGCGCGGCGCGGATGGGGATGCTGCTACGCCGAGTCGCGGAATCAGTCCTGGAGTCCTCGTGAGCGCCCACACCCACCTGTCCTTCGGCACCGCAGGACTGCGCGGTCCCGTCCAAGAAGGCCCAGACGGGATGAACAACGACCTCGTCGCCCGCGCCACGTCGGCACTCGCGACCTGGCTACATGAGCAACACGGCAG
>JAAYXN010000002.1 GCA_012515885.1 Rhodococcus sp. (in: high G+C Gram-positive bacteria) | reverse complement strand
GGTCTGTGGTCTCTACAACCGGCAGGACCTCGACTTCAGCGAAAGACGTCTGACGGCGACCCTGGTTGTCGAAAGGACTGATGCGCACCAGCCGGTGCGTGCCCATCTCCACCGACAGCGTGCCGTACGTGTAGGGAGCTTTGACGGCGAACGTGGCGCTCTTAATGCCCGCTTCTTCCGCGTACGACGTGTCGTACACCTCGACGCCGTAGCCATGCTTTTCCGCCCAGCGGATGTACATGCGCATGAGCATTTCCGCCCAGTCCGCGGCATCGACGCCGCCAGCACCGGAACGGATGTTGACCAAAGCATCACGTGCGTCGTACTCGCCCGAGAGCATGGTCTTAACTTCCATCGCCTCGATATCGGTGCGCAGCGAGACTCGTTCGGCGTCAGCGTCGGCCAGTGCCTCCGCGGAGCCTTCTTCTTCGGCAAGTTCATACAGCAGCGGCAAGTCGTCCAAACGCTGACGCAATCCCTGCGCCCGACGCAGCTCTGCCTGCGCATGCGACAACTCACTGGTGACGGATTGCGCATGCTCCTGGTTGTCCCACAGGCTCGGATCCGCAGCCTGATGCTCCAGTTCGTCGATGCGTCGGCGCAGCTCCTCGATGTCAATCACCGATTCCACGGTGCGCAAGGTGGTGTCGAGTTCGTCGATGTCTGCGGATACGTCAGGATGCACGGCTATCAAGGCTACCGGGTACCGCACTCCGCGCTGTGCGGCACTACTAGCGCTCTACTAGCGTTGACGTCATGGCCTCTGATCTCGAACTCGCCCTGCAGTTGGCACACGAAGCAGACATCATTACTCGCGACCGTTTTGGTGCACTGGACCTCCATGTTGACGCCAAACCCGATCTGACTCCGGTTTCTGACGCTGACCTGGCTGTTGAGCGAAAGTTGCGCGAGATTCTGGGTAGCGAACGCCCTGATGACGCCGTGCTGGGTGAGGAGTTTGGCGGCGATGCTGTGTTTTCCGGTCGTCAGTGGGTCATCGACCCCATTGATGGCACCAAGAATTTCGTTCGCGGAGTTCCGACGTGGGCAACGCTGATCTCTCTACTCGTCGACGGTGTTCCGGTTGTGGGCGTGGTCAGTGCGCCAGCCCTGTCCCGCCGTTGGTGGGCGCAGGACGGCGCGGGTGCGTGGACCAGTTGGAATGACGGCGAACCTCGGCGTATCTCGGTGTCGTCGGTGCCGACCCTAGATTCGGCGAGCCTGTCGTTTTCGAGTCTGTCGGGTTGGCGCGATCGCGGGATTCGCGAGCGGTTCCTCGACCTCACCGATGACGTGTGGCGGGTGCGCGCCTACGGCGATTTCCATTCGTACTGCCTGTTGGCGGAAGGTGCGCTCGATATTGCGGCAGAACCGGAGGTGTCGCTGTGGGATCTGGCGGCGCTCGACATTGTGGTTCGCGAGGCTGGCGGGCAGTTCACCAACCTTGCTGGCGAGCCCGGCCCGCATGGCGGTAGCGCTGTGGCCAGCAACGGGCTATTGCAGGCGGAGGTCCTTGCTCACCTAAGCCGGTAAGACACGCGCACCCCGCTGGTGACCTGGGAACATCCGGAACTTACTCAATAGTAGACACGCACCTTACTCAAGAGTAAGGTACTAGCTTGTCCATGCCCAAACACCGAGAAACAGCTGGTGATCATGAGCAAGCAAGACAGTGTTGCCCCCGCTAAGCGCGAACCGCGCGACACTTCCGCCGTCGGATTGAACCCGGTCAAGCGCGACGCCATGGGTGCCGCTATGCGCGTCCTGACTAAGATCACCGGTTCCGACCTGGCCGAGAAGTACAACCTCCGTCAGCCGATTGACCGCGGAATCTACGAGAGCACCAAGACCGGGTTCAAGACCCTCGGTGCGGCCACCCGCGGCTTCAAGAAGGTCACCGGCGGCGGCGCCCCCCAGCGCCTGCCCGACAACCCGGCCAAGAACGCTGACTACTTCGACCTCACCCCCTCCGACGATCAGCAGATGATCGTTGAGACGGTGCGCGAGTTCGCTGCTGAAATCCTGCGTCCCGCCGCCTACGACGCCGACCACGAAGCTGCAACGCCGGCGGACCTCGCCAAGCGTGCCGCCGAACTCGGCATCACCCTCATCAACGTTCCCGAGGAACTTGAGGGCGCAGCCGCAGAGCGCGGCGCAGTCACCAACTCTCTCGTTGCCGAAGCACTCGCACACGGCGACATGGGTCTGGCACTGCCGATCCTCGCACCGAGCGGCGTCGCCGTCGCCCTCACCCAGTGGGGCACCGACGAGCAGCAGAAGACGTACCTGCCTTCCTTCACCGGTGAAGAGGTACCCGGCGCTGCCGTCGTCGTTGCAGAACCACGTGCACTGTTCAACCCGTTCGAGCTGCAGACCAAGGCGACCCGTTCGCCCAGCGGCTACAAGCTCAACGGTGTGAAGAGCCTCGTTCCCGCCGCCGCATCGTCGGAGCTGTTCATCATCGCAGCTGAACTCGACGGTCGTCCGGCATTCTTCATCGTCGAATCCGACACCAAGGGCCTCGTCGTCGAAGCCGACCCGTCCATGGGTCTGCGCGCCGCTGGCCTCGGTCGCCTCAACCTCACCGACGTCGCAGTGTCGGAATCAGCACTGCTCGGTGACGGCGATGTCGATCAGCGTGTCAAGGAATACTCCGACGCGATCCGCCTCGCACGCCTCGGCTGGGCTTCGCTCGCCGCTGGCACCAGCCAGGCTGTTCTCGACTATGTAATCCCCTACGTCAACGAGCGTGAAGCGTTCGGCGAGCCGATCAGCAACCGCCAGGCAGTTGCTTTCATGGTCGCCAACATCGGCATTGAGCTCGACGGCCTGCGTCTGGTCACGCTGCGTGGCGCTTCCCGCGCCGAGCAGGGCCTGTCCTTCGCTCGTGAAGCAGCGCTTGCTCGCAAGCTCGCCACCGACAAGGGCATGCAGATCGGCCTCGACGGCGTCCAGCTGCTCGGCGGCCACGGATTCACCAAGGAGCACCCGGTGGAGCGCTGGTACCGCGATCTTCGCGCGATCGGCGTCGCCGAGGGCGTCGTCCTGATCTAAGCGGCCACATCGACGCTGACTGAAACGACATAGAGGAAAACCATGTACAACCTCGAACTTCCCAGGAAGCTGAAGGCTTCTGCTAATCAGGCGCACCAGGTCGCGGCCAACATTTTCCGCCCGATCTCGCGCAAGTACGACCTTGCTGAGCACGAGTACCCGGTTGAGCTCGACACCATGGCTGCCATGGTTGAAGGCCTCTCCGACTCGGGTGGAGAGATCGGCGGCGCGTCCGGTGGACGCGGCGACGCCCCCAAGTCTGACCTTGTTGCCAACGCTAACGGCGGCAACATGGCGGCACTGCTCAACACCCTCGAAACCTCGTGGGGCGACGTCGGCCTCATGCTGACGATCCCCTACCAGGGTCTCGGTAACGCAGCGATCGCCGCTGTCGCCACCGACGAGCAGCTGGAGCGCTTCGGCAAGGTGTGGGCCTCGATGGCCATCACCGAACCCAGCTTCGGTTCCGACTCGGCTGCTGTCACCACCACCGCCAATCTTGAAGGCGACGAGTGGGTCCTCAACGGCGAGAAGATCTTCGTC
>JAAYXN010000309.1 GCA_012515885.1 Rhodococcus sp. (in: high G+C Gram-positive bacteria) | reverse complement strand
CGCGGCCTGCGGAGAGGCGCTGGCAGCGAGTCCATCTTCGCTGCCAGCGAGAGCTACCTCAGAGTGCTCGCTGCTTGAGGCGTTAGAAACTGCTGCCTGACCTGCTGCAACCACGGCGCCTGCGGCGACAGCCAGGACGGCTGCGCGGCCCTTAAGGGCAGACGGGGGAGTCGGGAGGCGGTGTGCACCGCCACGAGTCGGTGCAACTGCACCGCGTGGGGTGAAGCCGGGGATATCGTCGTCAGCGGTGTGGGCCTCGGGGGAGTAGCCCTCAACTGACAGGTATTCGACGTCGTTGGAATCGTCGAAATCAAAAGGATTTGCGCTGTTACGGGGGTGCATACTGGCGAAATTCTCAGAACTATCGGATTCAGGCGCTGAGTGGGAATAGCGCGAATCCGACCTCGGGAACTCGTACGAGACGTTGTAATCGTCGTCGTAACCGGACACGCCTGTATTGGGGTGTTCTGCTGTGTCATCGAAGTCGCGATGGCCAGCGAAACGGCTGGTCGTGAACTGGCTACGTTCGTGCATGTGCCCGTTCGTCCTCCTGTTCGTGACCGACCCGTAATTCAGACCAGGTGACGGTAACGAAATGGTTGCGATCCCTGCAAGCTGTAACGCCCTCGGATCTCTGAATGTGAGATGAGTCACAAACTGTCCTGGGGGAATGCTGTGCCCAGGCGACACAGTTAGCGCTGCCAGCGTCAGCATCGACGCCAAACTCGTACCTTACGTCCCTTCGAATTGGGTCCTGGGTGGGCGATCAAGCGCTAGCGTCGCCGTGTGACTTCCACGAACGCGGCACCCGCGCGGATCCGCGCCCGGCAGGGCCGCAACAAGCAGGGCCGTGGCAAGCAGGGCCGTGGCAACGACAGCGCCCCGGCGACCCGCGGTACGGCCATCGTTGTCGCGGTAGCGCTGGCACTGCTTGGCGGCGTTGCTGTGGCGAGTGCTCCCTGGATGGCCGTGGTTCAGGTCAGCGCGCAGGCTGGCGCCGGTGCGCAGGAAGCGCAGCTCAGTGCACTGTTGCCCGCAGCGCTGTGGTCTTCGGTGTTCGCTGGCTTGATTCCGGCGCTCGCGGCTTGTGCACTGGTGCGACAGGCAGTTGCTCCAGCAGCCGCACTGCTGGCGGGGAACGGCGCGATCGCCGTGGGCCTGGCGGTCACCGACATCCAACTGTGGTCGCGGGCGCTCGACGCCAATCGTTTCGAACTGTTCTTCCCCGATTCCGCGGTCGTGTTGGATGCCGCTGGCGGTGCCTATGCGGTCGCAGGTGGGCATATCGTGACTGTTCTGGCGGGTCTCGCTGGTCTTGTTGCCCTCCAGCGCGAGTCATTGGCAGACGGCTACGGAAGTGCCCGCAGTGCGGACCGTGTTGGCACGGCGACGGCGTCGCGGATCGGGACGGTGCTCACGTCCCTGAGCCTTCTCGCGGTGGTGGGGATTGTCGCCGCGCTGTTTGCCCCGACCTACCGGTCCACCGACCCGGTGATTGTGGCCGTCGCCACCATCGCTGCTGATGGCGCGATGGTGGCGGGCGCAGCAATCCTGGCCGTCGCGCTGCTTGTTGTTGCCGCTGCCAGCCTGTCGTCGATAAGCCCGCACGTCGCATGCGCCGCCATGGTGGGCGCAGCGCTCGCGCTCTTGGGCGTCAGTGGTGCGCAGCTGATTGGTGGGCTCAGTGCGGGGGATCGGATCGCTCCCGCAGCGGGCGCGGTGTGGGGTGTTGTGTTCGCTGCCGCGCTAGTGGCGTGCGCACTGGCGATCCCCGCTGTCGATCGATTCCGCGATGAGCGCGCACTGGACGAGCGCTGGCCGTCAGATGCCGGGCAGGCAGATCGCGCCCCGAAGTCACCGTCGAAGCAACTCAGACAGGGCGGAAAAAGTAGACAGAAGCGCGAGGCGGCGGCTGCTCTGCGCGCAGCCGAAGAAGCTGCCCACAGGCGTAGCGCCCGCTGGCACCTCGCAGCTGGGCTCTGTGCACTCCTGACAAGCGCGTTGGCCGGACTCGCGGTGCTGCTGCCCGTCCTCGTCGTCGACGACGGCTTGCCAAGCGTCCAGATCCTGGCGGTGCGGGTCGTGGTGGTTGCGGCTGCGGTTCTCGCGCTCGCCGCGGTGTGGCTCCTACTGTCCGAATTCGCTGCGATCGTCCGACCGGTCGTCGCGATGCTGTGGGTAGGAATTCCGCTGACGGTCTCAGCGGTGACGCAGCCCGTGCTCCTCGCAGCCGAAGTGCCCGGCGTACATCTTGGGCCGGGAATGTTCGCTGCTGTGATGGCGGTGCTCGGTGCGTGCGTGACCGGTGTGCTGGTGTGGTTCGCAGGGGCAGCTGAGCGCGACGACGTCGACACCTCGACGGTGACCGCCCCGAATCGCCCGATGACGATTATTGGCGGCGCGCTGGCTCTCGCTCTCGTACTCGGCTACGCCTTCCCATTGCTGTCTGGAACAACTGGCGAATACTCCGGAAACACGCGCACAACTGCCGAATACAGCTCGACATCGTTTGCGGGATTGCCGTGGGATATCGACGCGTGGGGTCAACTTCTCGCAGCAGCAGCAACAGTGATTTCCGTTGTGGTTGCACTGTATTCACGCCCAGCGCGGGCCGCCGCACTATTCGCTGGCTGCGGGCTTCTCGCCGCCGTGTACCTGTCAGCGGTCCCGCTGACACGGGGCATCGTCGATCACATCGAGATGGGCCTGGGTGTCTACGCCACAGCCATCGGCATAGTGTTGTCAGTGGTTGCGACTGCACTTGCTGCTCGCGTGAATACACGCACCACGGACCCGGCCCACTAGTGATGTGAAACACATCGACTAGGCGCCGGAGATGTTTCTTGCGCGAGCACTGATTACAGTCGCCACCGACCCGTTCACAACCCACGAGCGGGTGCCCACGAGACGTACAACGCTCAAAGGGGCGTTGACGCTTAACGAGACGGTGAGCAGATGGATCTCTTCGAATACCAGGCGAAGGAGCTCTTCGCCAAGCATGAAGTGCCTACCTCGGCTGGACGTGTAACCGACACGGTCGCCGGTGCTCGCGAGATTGCCGAGGAAATCGGCAAGCCCGTGATGATCAAGGCCCAGGTGAAGGTCGGTGGACGCGGCAAAGCTGGCGGCGTCAAATACTCGGCTGATGCAGATGCTGCACAGGCCAACGCGGAAGCGATCCTCGGGCTCGACATCAAGGGCCACGTAGTTAAGAAGTTGCTGGTCGCAGAAGCAAAAGATATTGCTGAAGAGTTCTACTTTTCGATTCTGCTTGACCGCACCAACCGCACCTACCTCGCCATGTGTTCGGTCGAGGGCGGCGTCGAGATCGAGGTTACCGCTGAGGAAAACCCCGACGCTCTCGCCAAGATCCCCGTCGATGCGACCGTCGGTATCGACCTCGCATTCGCCCGCGAAATCGCTGAGGCCGGCAAGCTGCCCGCAGAAATCCTGGACTCCGCAGCGGTGACCATCCAGAAACTGTGGGAGGTCTTCGTCAAGGAAGACGCGCTCCTCGTCGAGGTGAACCCGCTGGTTCGCACCCCCGACAACGAGATCCTCGCGCTCGACGGCAAGGTCACCCTCGATGCCAACGCTGACTTCCGTCAGCCCGGCCACGCCGAGTTTGAGGACAAGGACGCCACCGATCCTCTTGAGCTCAAGGCCAAGGAAAACGACCTCAACTACGTCAAGCTTGACGGCCAGGTCGGCATCATCGGTAACGGTGCTGGTCTCGTCATGTCGACGCTCGACGTCGTCGCGTACGCCGGTGAGGCGCACGGTGGCGTGAAGCCGGCCAACTTCCT
>JAAYXN010000308.1 GCA_012515885.1 Rhodococcus sp. (in: high G+C Gram-positive bacteria) | reverse complement strand
CCCGCTACTGACACGAATTTGAGAAATCGACACGCCGCTGACAGGCAACTGACATGAAATCGAGAAACTGACACCGAAAACGAGAACCTACAGCGATGTCGAGACGGATTCGCGCTGCGTCTCCGCGTGCCTGACGTCACATGTCGGTGGTCGGTGCGAAGCTAATCGCAGCTGCGGTACGCGGCTCGCGGCAATGACGCCATTGGTCGAGATCGCGATGGTGAATGCGTCAGGTCCGCAGTATGTGAAAGCACCGCAGTATGTGAAACCAGTTGAGTGAAACCGGAGGTAGTACCTGTGTCTGCACCCTCCTACACGTCGCTATGGATGCTCGGGCAGTCCCGATCGCCTCGATACGGGGCTCGCGTTCGAAATGCGTTCTGGCACACGCAGGAAGGAGATTCGTCTGCGGCCAATCTTGCGCACTACTTGAACAATTCCGCTAATGGCGTGTCCTACCACGACGTCGTGCGAGATGGGATTGTCGCTCACGTCGTCGACGACGACTACGCAGCGTGGTCCGTGTTGTCCGCCAATCCCTATAGCTACAACCTGTGTTTCGCGGGCAGCCGTGCGAGTTGGTCTGAGGCGCAATGGATGCGGCGATCCGATGACATCTGTATCGCGGTGTGGCTCACGTTGGAGGTTGCGCGCCGCAAGGGATTTGCAGCTGACATTCTCGCTGAACGCCACGGTGTGTACCGGCGCGGAGACGGCATCGCTGACCACTACTACGTCACTCGGGTGTTGGGTATCGGCACGCATACCGACTGCGGCCCGGGGTTCCCGTGGTGGTTTGCCCGCGAATGCGTCCGGGACTTCGTCAATACCAATCCCGTTCATCCCATTACGCCCAATGCTATTGACGAAGAACATCTTCGGATTGGTGGCGACGCCGGATGGATTGGTCGACGTCTGCATCCAGGAGAAAAGACAACGCCCGATGGGGTCGGCCGGTTCGTCGAGTTTGAGCGCGGCCACATCTATTGGACGCCCGAGATCGGTGCCAAGGCTGTTCCCGCGCACCTTTTCGAAGCATGGGCTGGATACGGCTGGGAGACGGGAGCGCTGGGCTACCCGGTGTGCGATCACCAGGTTCTGACCGGTCCTGATGGGCAGCCGTGGGGTGATGTGCAGAATTTTGAGCGCGGAACTCTGTATCGCCGCTATGGCCACCCGGGCTTTTATGTCCACGGTTTCATTGGCAGTGCGTGGGATCGCAGTGGGTTCGAGAACGGGCCTCTAGGTTGGCCGACGTCGCTGGAATCGGGGCTCGATAACGGTGACCGGGTTCAAGAGTTCGAACGCGGCCGAATCTTCTGGTCGCCGACCGGAACGATCACCCTGGCCCCACAGGATGGTCCCGACCAGCATGTTCCCGTGAGGCACTAGAAGGCTGTGCGTTTCCCGCCCTCTTATCTGAGGGCGGGAAGCACCCGCCTTTGTCTGCCCATCCCGCGCGGCCCGGCGCCACCGCTCTGGATGGTCACGGTGCTACCGCTCGGGGTGATCTGGAGCTACCGCTCCGGGTGGCGTGCGTGGTCTGACGAAGTCGGCACGCTTGCGTCAGTACTTAGCGCAGCCTTGGTGATCTGCCGGGGGTCGTAGTGCTGTAGGTGTGTTGTCCACTTGTCTATCTCCAGCGGTGTGCCCAGTTCGCTTTCCGTCTGCGTCTTCACGGACTGGAGAAAATCGCGGAAGGCTCGCACAAGCGAACCCAGTGAATGTGCGTAGTGCGGGAGCCTGCTCGGCCCGACAACGACGGCGGCAATAAGGCCAATGATGATGAGCTTTTCTAGCGTAAGACCGAACACTGTCAGTCCCCTTCTCGGTAGGCGTCCGACTACTCCGCGGCGGACGCTGTCTGCGTCTGCGGGTTTCGCGCCGTGCGGTCGTGAATCCAGGCGATGAGAAGTGCAATCACATACAGGGCACACATCGATGCCGCGATCAAGAACATCGACACGAGGTCTGCTGCCGGGGTGACGAGGGCGCTGAACACGGTGATCGCGACGAGGCATCCACGCCAACTGCGCGCGATTCGCCGCGCGGATAGCACTCCCATGAGGTTGAGCACCACGACGAACGCAGGAAGCGTCAACGCGACACCGGTGGCGAGTACCAGCTTCATCACGAAGTCCAAGTAGCCGGATGCGGCTAAGAGGGTGCTGTCTTCTGTTCCTGCGAATCCGGCGAGCAGTTCAACCATGCGGGGGAAAAGTCTCGCGCCTGCGATGCACCCGATCGCAAACAGAGGCAGCACAGAGGCGAGAAGGCCGAATGCGTAGCGCTTTTCCCGAACACTGAGTGCTGGCCGGACGAAGGCGAGGATCTGATAGAGCCATACGGGGCTGGACAGGGCGATGCCGCCGTAGAGCGCAATCCGCAGTTTGAGGTCGAATGCCCCGGTAATGCTGTCGTAGTTGATGGCAGCGTTGCGCGATTCTGCGATTTCGTTAACGGGAGCACGAAGCAGGTCGAGTACCTGATCGGAGCCGAGGTAGGCGATAGCTGCCCCGACCACGAGTGCCGCCGCGCATCGCACTAGCCGTTTCTGCGCTTCAGTCAGATGCTCTGCGAGTGGCATTGCTT
>JAAYXN010000307.1 GCA_012515885.1 Rhodococcus sp. (in: high G+C Gram-positive bacteria) | reverse complement strand
TGCCGACATCGCCGCCGCCGCGAACCTGGTCGATAAACCCGGCCGGGTTGTCGAGGTCAGTAGACGCAGGCAGCAGGTCTGGGTGCTCCCACACGCCGTCACGAAGATCGATGCCGGCATCCTCGGTGAGCCGCTGCCACAGCGTCGCTGCTTCGCGCACCTTGCGCGGCCGCAATTCCAAACCGACCAGCGTCGAGAAGGTCTGCTCCGCCGGGCCGCCGCCAGCGCGTCGACGTCGAAGCGTCTCGCTCAGTGCAGACAACCCGGGAAGACGGTCACCGATGGCCTCGGTGACAACAACCTCGACCCAGCCTTCAACAAGGGCCAGCAGGGTTTCCAGGCGTTCAAGGGCTTGCTTCTGCTCGGGCGTGGTCTGCGGGTCGAACGCGCCCTGCTGCAAAATGCTTTCGAGCTTCGACGGGTCTGATAGCGCCGACGGGTCGAGACCCTGGGCGAGGTCCTCGATCGCCGAGAAGTCCATGGTGATGCCGCGCGCATACTCCTCAACGGTGGCCAACAGCCGCTGACGCAGCCACGGAACATGACTGTAGAGGCGGTGGTACGCGGCTTCGCGTGCGGCGAGGAACACGAGGATTTCCCGATGCGGCTGCTCCAGCCCGTCGCTGAACGCTTCAATAGCTTCAGGCAGCAACGCCGCCGTGCCAGCGGGGCCGAGCGGCAAACCGATGTCGGTGGACGTCAGCACCTCTTTGGACAGCTGCCCCAGCGCCTGACCGAGCTGGGAGCCGAACGCGAGCCCGCCCATTTGCGTCATCATGCCCATCATCGGCCCAGCCATCTGCTGGGCTTCCGGCGGCAACCCCTGCGCCCACATGCCAGCGACCTTCTCCGCGACTGGGTCGCACAGGCGCTTCCACGTATCGATCGTGTGATCGAGCCAATCATTCGGCGTCCACGCCTGCACCTTGTGCGCGCCCGCAGGCAGCGTCGTGGCGGGGTCAAGCCACAGTTCAGCGAGCCGCACAGACTCCGTCACTGCTTCGGTATGTGCAGTGGTGATGGGGCGCGGCGTACCGATCTGTTGCCGAGCGAGCTTCTTAGCGACGTCGTAATTAACGGGGCCGGAGGACTGGCCGCTCGCCATCGAGCTACCCATGCCGCTGAGCATCTGACCGAACTGGGACAGCATTTGCCCCAGCGCTGACGGATCAAAACCGCCAGCACCGAACGCCCCGGCAAAGGGATCGCCCTCAGGGCCCTTGCGGTCGCGATCGGGGTCGTCGTCGGAGTTGGAGAAGCCGAACGGCGGATTGCTCATACCTTCAACGGTACAAGCCTTTCTGACCAGAAGCCGCGTTGACGGCGGGTGCACACGCCGATCACGCTATGGGTGAACACGCGGGGCGCGGGCGCCTCCATGTATCGGTGGGCGCTCTACCCTGGTCACGTGAATCGAAGGATCGTGACGCTGACTGCTGCACTGGTGCCGGTAATAGTGCTCGGAATCTTGGGCAGTGTCGTCAAAGTGCCGTTTGTCGCTTTGGGGCCGGGGCCCACGTTTGACACGCTCGGCGATTTCGACGACAACGACGTGGTGGCAATCACCGGCGTCGACGTCGACGAGGTGTCCGGTCAGCTCAACATGACCACCGTCGCGGTGCGCGACAACTTGACGGTGTTCGACGCCTTCGGATTCTGGATTAGCCGCCGCCACGGCATCGCACCGCGCGAGCAGGTGTATCCGCCGGATCTGACAAAAGAGCAGGTCCAGCAGCACAATGCAGCCGAGTTCCGTCAGTCTGAGGATGCGGCAGCATTGGCGGCACTGAACTACCTCGGAAAGCCGATGCTGCTCACCGTTGCCGCGGTCGCTGAAGACGGCCCCTCAAACGGTCTGCTGAAAGAATCTGACCAGATCATCGCCGTGCAGGGACGCACTGTCGCCACCGCTCAAGATGTGCAGAAGGCCGTGGCGGAACTCGATCCGGGAAGCACCGTCGTCATCGACGTCGTGCGCGACGGTGAACCGGAGGCCGTTGAGGTGATTCTCGGTACCCGCCCCGACGACGACTCTCGCGCCTACTTGGGGGTCAGCGCGCAGCAAGAATCTGACGTGGACTTCGATATCGAGTTCAATCTTGCGGATATCGGTGGCCCGTCAGCGGGGCTTATGTTCAGCCTCGCCGTCATCGACAAGCTCACTCCCGGCCCCCTGACCGGTGGCGATTTCATTGCGGGAACGGGAACGATCAGCCCCGACGGTGAAGTGGGCCCCATCGGCGGTATTCGATACAAGCTAATTGCCGCCGATGAAGCAGGCGCCGACACCTTCCTGGTGCCAGCGCGCAACTGCGCGGAGGCAGTGGAGAACGCGCCCGACGGGGTGCGGCTCGTGAAGGTAGAGACGCTGTCCGGTGCGGTGGATGCGCTCAACTCGCTCAATGCCGGCGGCGAAGCGCCGAGTTGCTGACAGGCGGCGAAGCGCCGAGTTGCTAGTCCCAGTCGTCTAGTCCCAGTCGTCGGGGCTGGCTTCGAGGGTGTTGTAGAGGGCGCTCACGAGGTGAGGCGCCAAGTTGTCGGTGGTCCGCAGATCCATTTCTCCGAAAGGATCGGCGTCCTCATCGGGACGCAGTTGGAGGACGGCGCGGGAAGGGCCATCGCGCAGGACACCGACGATCAGGCGTGCTTCGCGTCGATCCGGGTGGGTGCGCGCCGCAGCCAGAGCGTCGGCGTCAGCGGCGCCTTCGCTGAGCACATTGGATTCCGCACTTGGTGGCAGCACCACAATTTCTTGGACGAGGACGCAGCCAACGACCTGTTCGGGCCAACGCATCGTGGCAAGGAATTCGTCGAGGGCCGGTGAGCCGCCGTCAATGTCGTCGGGAAACGACTCTTGTTCGACGGGGGTGAGCTCCGAGCCGTCCTCAAGTTGATCGAGGAGAGTGGGTTCGGCGGCAGCGATCAGTGCCGTCGGAACGAGCCCGAACATCCGTGGCGGTGCACCCCACCCGTCCGAGTCGACGTGGTCGATCACTTCGTGGACGCAGTGGGCGAGAGCCTGCTCTGGGTTGCGGATGCTCGAATCATTCACCTCTCTAGTGTCCCACTCGCCGAGGTTGTTCCCTCTATGTCTCCCCGTTGAAGGCAGATCTAGGACACGTGAGCGCAGATATAGGGCACCGATCGCGGATTCAGGGCACCATGAATGCACGCGCACGCGTACCGCCTGCCCGAGTTGGTGATGGTGTTACGTAGAGTGGGACGAAACGGTCGCGCCTTGGCGGGCTGCGGCTACGAAAAAGAGACCGGTGTTGGCACGCGACGCAGCGTCGTCGCCGAAGTGATGGAGTGTGGCCAGTGGGCATGCGGCCCCCGCAAGGCTTACCGTCGTTGTCCAAACGAAACCGCGTGTTGCTGGTGATCGCACTGATCTTCGCAGCGTTGCTGCTGATGGGTCCGCGACTAATCAATACGTACACGGACTGGTTGTGGTTCCGTGAAGTTGGTTTCACGAACGTCTTCACCACGGTGTTGGTGACGCGTCTTCTGCTGTTTGTAGCGGTAGGTGTCGTTGTCGGACTGATCGTGTGGGGCGCACTGCTGCTCGCCTACCGTTGGCGTCCGGTATTTGTGCCTGTTGACGGACCGAACGATCCGGTGGCGCGCTACCGGACCACAGTGATTTCGCGGATGGGCTTGTTCAGCATCGGCATCCCGGTCGTCATCGGTTTGTTCGCTGGCCTTGTCGCACAGTCAAGCTGGATCACGGTTCAGATGTTCCTCAACGGCGGCGAATTCGGTATCGCTGATCCCGAGTTCGGTCTGGATGTGGGCTTCTACGCCTTCGACTTGCCGTTCTATCGGTTCGTGTTGAACTGGCTGTTCGTCTCGATCCTGCTCGCCTTCATCGCCAGCCTGCTCACCCACTACATCTTCGGTGGCATCCGCTTTGGTGGCCGCGAGGGCGGCACCTTCACCACTGCGGCCCGCGTCCAGTTGGCTGTCCTTGCCGGTACTTTCGTTCTGCTCAAGGCAGTTGCGTACTGGCTGGATCGCTACTCGCTGCTGTCGAGCAGCCGCAAGGAGCCGACGTTTACCGGCGCCAGCTTCACCGACATCAACGCGGTACTTCCCGCCAAACTGATCCTGCTTGCCATCGCCGTCATCTGCGCCGGTGCGTTCTTCGCAGCGATCGTGCTCAAGGATCTGCGGATTCCCGCCATGGCAACCGCGCTGCTGGTGCTCTCATCAGTTCTCGTTGGTGCCGCGTGGCCGCTCGTTGTCGAGCAGTTCTCAGTACGCCCCAACGCGGCCGAGAAGGAAAGCCCGTACATCGAGCGCAACATCGCCGCGACACGTCAGGCGTACGGAATTACCGACGAGAACATCGAATACCAGGATTATCCCGGTTATGCCGAAGCAGGAGTATCGCCTCGCGACGTTCCCGCCGACGTCACCACGATCGCCAACACGCGACTACTTGACCCGAACGTGCTCTCACGCACCTTCACCCAGCAGCAGCAGTTGAAGAACTTCTACGGCTTCCCGCCGTCGCTCGACATCGACCGATACACGATCGATGGTGAAGTTCAGGACTTCGTGGTGGCCGCACGTGAGCTGTCCCCGCGCAGCCTCACCGGCAACCAGACCGACTGGATCAACCGGCACACCGTGTACACGCACGGCAACGGACTGG
>JAAYXN010000306.1 GCA_012515885.1 Rhodococcus sp. (in: high G+C Gram-positive bacteria) | reverse complement strand
CCCGAACGCACCCGGTCGGTAAAACGGCCCATGCGATCGAGGACGTCGTGAACATCGCCGACAACATCTTGACCGTCAACATGCAGTGCGGCAGCGCGCGGCAAACGGAGAGCGGTATGCAGCACCGCTCGATCCTCAGACGTATTGATGTGGTCACCGGCAAACATGGCGTCGCGGGCCTGCTCAACACCGGCGGTGCGCGCCAATTCAGTGAGCAACTCGATGGTCTGTGACGTGACCCGATGCTTGCTGTAATCGATGTAGAGATCACCGACAGAGACCGTGAATTGCTGGCCACGCTCCGGATCGTCAGCGAACAACTGACGCAGATGCAGGGGCTCAATCGCGGCGTGGTGGGCTCGCAGCCGCTGCCAAGCGTCGGTGCTAGTGATGTCGGAGGTCACGACATATCAGCTTAGTGCGCCTCACGGCCGCCGTCTCGGCCCAGAAGAACCGGGCGAAATCTGGACCGATCGAGAACAGGCGATCTGCTAGTGACCTAGGCGGCCGCGACCGAGGCGGAGCAGCAGCATCGCCAGGGTGTGGCCTTCCTGGCCGAGTTCGCTGAAACGTTCAATGACCTTCATCTCACGGCTGTGCACAAGGCGGGTGCCGCCTGAAGCCATGCGAGTGCGGCCGATGATCTGGGAAACTTCGGAGCGACGCTTGATTGCGGCGAGGATCTCAGCATCAAGGCGATCGATCTCTTTACGCAGCTCGTTAATCTCGGCTTCGCTGGTAGGAAGCTGAGAAGGATCAATCGCCGGTGTGCTCACAAGGGTCAATTTTGCCACGATCGTCGCGTTCGGGCCAGCATGGTGCAGGCAATCAGCATCCGACGGCGGTGGCGCGCGGAAAGTTCGTGCGGATAACTCCCGTGCCTGCGGGAGTTGTCGGTGGGGAGCGGTAGCGTAGAGAGCCGATGAATACTCTGCCCAGCGATTCCCTCAGTTCCGGCCGTATTGCCACTGGTTATCCGGCTGCCACGGCCACCGAGCCCGGCTCCGGTGCGCTGTTGGATGGTCTCAATGCGCAGCAGCGTGAGGCCGTTGTCCATAGCGGAACGCCGCTGCTGATTGTGGCGGGCGCAGGCTCCGGTAAGACGGCGGTGCTCACGCGCCGCATCGCGTATTTGCTGGCTGAGCGCGCGGTCGCGCCCGGGCAGATTCTGGCGATCACGTTTACCAACAAAGCGGCAGCGGAGATGCGTGAGCGGGTTGGCGCACTGGTTGGTCCGCGGGCGATGTCGATGTGGGTGTCTACATTCCATTCGTCGTGCGTGCGTATTCTGCGTACCCAGGCAGGTCTGATTCCGGGTTTGACCTCGAACTTTACGATCTACGACGCTGATGATTCGCGACGACTTCTGACGATGATTTCGAAAGATTTCGACATCGACACCAAGAAGCACTCGGCGCGGCTGTTTGCGACTGCAATCTCGAACCTGAAGAACGAACTGATCGACCCCGAACGCGCCGCCGCGGATGCCGATACGGAGACCGCGGAACTTCCCCGCCTGGTCGCGCGGGTTTACAGCGAATATCAACGCCGTTTGCGCAGCGCCAATGCTCTCGATTTCGACGACCTGATCGGCGAGACCGTCGGCGTACTGCAGGCGTACCCGCAGGTCCGCCAGTACTACCGGCGCCGGTTCCGGCACGTGCTGGTCGACGAATATCAGGACACCAACCATGCGCAGTACGTGCTGGTGCGTGAGCTAGTGGGGTTGGAGACGGAGGACGGCATCGCGCCGTCAGAGTTGTGCGTGGTCGGTGACGCAGACCAGTCGATTTACGCGTTCCGTGGGGCAACAATCCGCAATATCGAGGAGTTTGAGCGCGACTACCCTGACGCACAAACGATCCTGCTGGAGCAGAACTATCGCTCCACCCAAAACATTCTCTCGGCAGCCAACGCGGTCATTGCGCGCAACACCGGCCGCCGCGAGAAGCGGTTGTGGACAGATAGCGGCGAGGGTGAGCTGATCGTTGGTTACGTCGCCGACAACGAGCACGACGAGGCGTCGTTCGTGGCTTCGGAAATCGATCGTCTCGCCGATTCCGGCGACTACCGCTACGGCGATATCGCGGTGTTCTATCGCACCAACAATTCTTCGCGGTCTCTGGAAGAAGTCTTTATCCGCCACGGAGTGCCGTACAAGGTGGTGGGCGGTGTCCGGTTTTACGAGCGCAAAGAGGTCCGCGACATCGTCGCGTACCTTCGGGTGCTGGCCAACCCTGACGACACGGTCAGCCTGCGCCGCATCCTCAACACTCCCCGCCGCGGAATTGGCGATCGCGCCGAAGCGTGCATCGCGGTGCACGCAGAACAGCGGGGAATCGGTTTCGCGCAGGCGCTGCGGGACGGCAGCGAGGGCAAAGTAGCGCTGCTGGGCACGCGTGCACGCAACGCGATCGCCGCCTTCGTTGAACTGCTCGACGAATTGCGCGCCGGGATGCCTGCACCGACGACGGACGGCGATATCGGAGTCGATGGCGATATCGGGGAGGTCGACGGCGATATCGGGGACGTCGTTGAGGCCGTGCTCGACCGCACCGGGTACCGCGCCGAACTGGAAGCAAGCAGCGACCCTCAAGACGGCGCCCGGCTCGATAACCTCAACGAACTGGTCAGTGTGGCACGCGAATTCAGTTCTGATGCACGCAACGCTGCCGGGTTGATGGACGATCAGGACCTGGCGGCGGATGTCGATGAGGACGACCAGGGCGAACCGGATCCGGGCTCGTTGGCCGCGTTCCTTGAACGTGTCTCGCTCGTCGCCGATAGCGACCAACTTCCTGATGAGGGTGAAGGCGTCGTCACTCTGATGACCCTGCACACAGCGAAGGGGCTGGAGTTTCCGGCGGTGTTTGTCACCGGTTGGGAGGACGGGCAGTTCCCGCACATGCGAGCGCTCGGTGACCCGGCAGAGCTGTCAGAAGAGCGCCGCCTGGCATACGTGGGAATCACTCGGGCGCGCGAACGCCTGTATCTGACGCGCGCGATTATGCGGTCCGCGTGGGGGCAGCCGATCCAGAATCCAGAATCACGCTTCCTCCAGGAAGTTCCGCAGGAACTGCTCGATTGGCGCCGAGAAGACCCAGGCACCGGTGTTGGTGGAGCCGCGATCGGTGGCGGCAGGGTCCGGGCCGGTGGGTACGGGTCAGGCGGATATGGCGGGGGCGGTTCGGCTGGCGGTTCGCCAAGCTTCGGCTCCGCGCGTGGCAAAGGCAACATTCTCGTTCTTGCCGCTGGTGATCGAGTCAGTCACGACAAGTACGGGCTCGGCACGGTGCTAGAAACTAAAGGTGTGGGCCCCACCGCGACGGCCACGATCGATTTCGGCAGTGCCGGCAAGGTACGGCTGATGCTGATCGGCGGCGTCCCGATGATCAAGCTGTGACCCCCTGCCGCATCGACGCGAACATGAGTTCCTTACCCCCGGCGCGAGTTTCTTAATGGATGTGGCAGGTCCCCGATAGTCGGTCCGGTCGTTCCTAGAGCCGGTTCCTCTGTGCAGTCGATCAGTCGATCTCGCACGCCACGGGCTGGTGCCGGTGGGTGCATCCGGCAGCGTACTCGGCGGGGGT
>JAAYXN010000305.1 GCA_012515885.1 Rhodococcus sp. (in: high G+C Gram-positive bacteria) | reverse complement strand
GTCTCGGGATTCCGGCTAGTCCCGTACATCCGGTAGCCGCGCTGCGCGAAAAGTTTCGCAATGGCAGCGCCAATTCCCGACGAAGCTCCAGTAACCAGTGCGGTGCGTGTCATGCGGGCTAGCTTAGAGCACCCCGTTTAAGGCGCAGGGGGTACGAACGCGTCATAGAGGGCTTGGGGGGCGCCATCGACCACCCACACCGACAGGGCAACAAGGGCAATGGTCATGCCCGGGCCGAGAATCACCTTTTCGAACGGGCCACCGGCCCGGATCGAAAGGAACGAGGGCAGCTTGATTTCCCACCAACGCTCACCACGCCAGGGGATGAACGGCGCGAAGAACGGCACGCCCTCCTTCGTGATGGCGTCACCAATACAGTGCGTGACACACCCCAACACTACCGCCACACCCAAGCCAGTGGACCCGGCCTGCGTGGGATACCAATGCCACGTCAACGCCGAGAGAACTGCGGCGACAATCGAAACGATCACCCAGCCCTTCTCTTTCGCCAGGTTGCCCGCAAGACCGCGCAGTGCGAGCCCCAGGAAGAAGAACAGCACACCGATAATTGCCGGACGGCCAAACCCGATAACGAGCGCTGACACACCGACACCGGTAAGTAGCGCAAAAAGTGCCGTGTGCGTCATTGTTCGGTGCCCGCCGCGGCGCTTCTTGTCTTTCTTTCCGCGCGTGGCATTGCGATACGCGGTAGCCACGTTGTCCACCCCACCTGCGAATATCCGGCTGACCGGACCAAACGAACGAGACACCGTGGACTGCTTGGTATCCAGATCAGGAAACAGGGCTGCTCCCGCGCACACGGCCGCGAAGGTGAAGGTTTCCGGCGTCGACGTGGGCCCACCCCAGCTTGTCGGCAGTAAATCCGCGACCGCAAGCCCGACCACTGCACCGGACATCGCGTGGGTTGCACCCATCACCATGAAGCAGAACACCTTTCGTTGACGCTATCCCCACCCAGTTCGCCCTCAAGGGCTCCGGTCAACCTAGCAATGAGCACCGACACAGTAGCTATCGGGACCGGGAAGGATCGGGTTCTCACAGGGGTTTTCGCGTCGTCACAGGGTCCGTGGATCCTGATTTTCCCTGTGGCTCCGGTGCCAACAACCAAAGCCCCGCCTCCCAGGAGGGAAGCGGGGCTTCAGAGGAGATGCAGACGCTTACGCGACCTGCGCCTGCCACATCCAGTGCAGCTGCTCAAGGCGAGCTGCGAAGGAAATCAGAAGATCCTGGGTGACGGGGTCGGCGTCTTCGGTGGTGGTGATGCGCTCGCGCAGACGGGCAATCACGGCAGCGAGATTGTCGACGATCGCGGCAATGACCTCGG
Source organism: Rhodococcus sp. (in: high G+C Gram-positive bacteria) (assembly GCA_012515885.1). Taxonomy (GTDB): domain Bacteria; phylum Actinomycetota; class Actinomycetes; order Mycobacteriales; family Mycobacteriaceae; genus Rhodococcus_F. The sequence continues at coordinate 13,503 of JAAYXN010000305.1, read as the reverse complement.
AGTCCTTGGTCCAGCCTTCGCCGAATCCCTTAGCGCCCGAGTCTTTTGCGACGGTAGCGGCGCGGCCGTCGGGGCTGACGCCGATGGCTGTCGCACGCTCAGCGGCAGCGTCAGTGAATTCGCGTGCCGCGATGACGAGTTCGTCGAGAGCAAGGTGCACCGACCGGAAGTTGCGGCCAAGGACGTTCCAGTGCGCCTGCTTAGCGATCAGGCTGAGGTCGATCAGGTCGACAACGGTGCCCTGCAACGCTTGACCAGCAACTTTCTGCTGGTCCTCGTTGAGTGTGCTGGTAATCGGGTTAGTCATTATCTGTTCCTCTTTTCTCAATCCGGCGTCATGCCGGTTCTCATAACCAAGGGACCGACTGCCTTCGAAAGTGTGTGTACCCACGCGGTGACGGGGCGATACCTTCTCGATGGCAGTTGTGGGCTAGCTCATGACGCAGCCGCCTCTACTGCTGGTCGCGCACGCCCTTCTCGATTCGGTTGCCGAGATCGGCATCAACGTTACGCCAGTACTCGAATGCGCGCAGCAAGACGGGCTCGCTGACACCGCCCAACAGATGGCCGACGACGTTGCCGACGAGACGTTCGCGTTCCCCGTCATCGAGGACTTCGCGGACGAGAGTGCCGGCCTGCGTGAAGTCGCCGTCCTCGGGATGCTGGATGTATCCGGCACGCACTGCTTCGCCGTCGAACTGCCAGATACCTTCGTCGCCTGCCAGCGCGGGGTTGGCGTGCGGTCCGCCGTACGAGTTGGGCGCGTACACCGGGGTGTCGGGCGAGTTGAAGCTGTAGCGCATCGCGCCCTCCTTGGAATAGGAGTTGACGACGTTCTTCGGGGCGTTGACCGGCAGGTCCGCGTAGTTGGTGCCGATGCGGTAGCGGTGTGCGTCCGCGTAGGAGAAGACGCGGCCGAGCAGCATCTTGTCGGGCGAGAAGCCGATTCCGGGGACCAGCGCGGACGGCTCAAACGATGCCTGTTCGATCTGGGCAAAGAAGTTGTCCGGGTTGCGGTTAAGCGTCCAGGTGCCCACCTCGATCAGCGGGTAGTCCTTCTGTGACCACACCTTCGTCAGATCAAACGGGTTGAACCGGTAGCCTTCTGCTTCCGCGACCGGCATGATCTGCACTTTCAGCGTCCAGCTGGGATGCTCGCCGCGTTCGATGGCCTCGTAGAGGTCAGCGCGGTGGTAGTCCGGGTCGCTGCCAGCGAGCCGATCCGCTTCCTCTTGGGTCAGGTACTCGATGCCCTGATTGGTCTTGAAGTGGTACTTCACCCAAAAACGTTGACCGTCAGCGTTGACCCACTGGTAGGTGTGCGAACCGAATCCATCCATGTGACGCCACGTTTTCGGGATACCGCGATCCCCCATCAACCACGTCACCTGATGTGCTGATTCGGGACGTAGCGTCCAGAAATCCCACTGCATGTTGTGATCGCGCAGACCCGAGCCGGGCAGCCGCTTTTGGGATCGAATGAAGTCGGGGAACTTGATCGGATCCTTGATGAAGAAGACGGGCGTGTTGTTGCCGACGAGGTCGTAGTTGCCGTCTTCGGTGTAGAACTTGACGGCGAATCCGCGGGGATCGCGCCACGTGTCGGGGCTGCCCTGTTCACCGGCGACGGTGGAAAAACGCACCAGTGATTCGGTGCGCGTTCCGGGCTGAAACAGCTTGGCGCTGGTGTAGGCACTGACATCGCCGGTGACGACGAGTTCACCAAATGCGCCGCCGCCCTTGGCGTGAACAACGCGCTCTGGCACACGCTCGCGGTTGAACTGCGCCAGTTTTTCGATGAGGTAGTGGTCGTGCAGAAGTATCGGCCCCTGCGTTCCTGCCGTCAGTGATTCGTTGTCACTGGCGACGGGGTTCCCGAAGTTATTTGTTGTGAATGACTGGGTTTCGGACATCTGACAGCCTCCTCGGCCTGGATGTTGTGGCCCTACTTCTGGGTGTGTCTACTGCTGCTGGCACTCCATACATAAACCCCAAAACACGACTTCGGCTTCGTCAATCGCGAATCCGTGGGCCTGCGAGGGGACGAGGCACGGTGCGTGCCCCACGGCGCAGTCGACGTCGACGACGGTCCCGCAGGATCGGCATACCAGGTGGTGATGGTTGTCCCCGGTGCGGGTTTCGAACCGTGCAGGTGAACCCGCTGGTTCTATCCGGCGCAGCAATCCTGCGCTGGTACAGACATCAAGAACGTCGTACACCGCCTGCGTAGATACTGTTCCGATCCGGTCACGTACCCGGATCGCAACTTGGTGGGCATCTGAATGGGGGTGCTCTGCAACAGCTTCCAGCACAGCGATACGAGGGGCTGTGACACACAACCCCACAGAGCGCAGGTGCTCTCTGACGTCGGTGTCCTCGTATCGCATACGTCCGAGTATGCCACTAATCTGGAATGAGTCAAGAAAACGAGTGTTTCGACTTTAAGGAGTGGGGGAAGGATCTTTCGACTCGCCATCCCCATCCGGAGCTGGCGGGCTCGGGGGCTCAGCGGGCGTGGAACTGACCGGCTCAGGCGTCCACGATTGCTTCCTACGGAATGTCTTACCCACAAGCCACGCAATCAACCCCACCGCGATGCCGAGCGCGACCGCGAGCCACAAATCAAAAACGAGCGGGCCCACCAGAACGTCCACCGCAGCACTAGCAACATCCCTGGTCAGCGACGATCCACCACGAACGTCTTGGACGTAGATGCGCCGGAAAAGGAACCCCACTGCCAGGAATACGACGGACATCAGCGCCACACCGAAACCGATAGATGCGATCGCGCGCCGACGCGTCCCGCGGATCGCGATCAGTACCGCACCGGTCATCGCGAGACCAGCCAGGCCCGTCAGCAGCTGCGCCCAATCGTTGAGCCACCGCACCACAGTTTGTGCCTTCCCCAGTTCTGGGGCCTGCACCAACACCACCGTCACGTCGCCAGCGGGCGCTTCGGGAATCATGCGGGCACCGGCGACGCCTTGAGCGATAAGTTCGTCTCGAGATTCCGCGACGATGTCGCCGAGAGGAACGGCGATAGTGCCATCGTCGTCGAGTTGGACGAAACGCGTGTCACCAGTCAACAGCGCCACCGCCGCCGGATGTGCCGCGCGATTGGCCCGCCACCATAAATCGTGAAAACGTTCGCTGCGTACCAGCGAGTCGACGCCGTGGCGCACCACCGGCTCGGGGATAGACGAGCCCTGCGGCGTCGACACGATCCACCCTGTAGTGCGGTCAATCACCGCGTCTTGAATGGTGGGGTCGTCCGCCAACTCGGTCATGGTGCGCGTATAGCTGTCCGTCTCAAGTACGACACCACGGATGTATTCGGCAACGATCGCGGTGGGGACAAGCACCGCAACAGCCACCAGAAGCAGCCCGGAAAGAAACCGGCGTAGTGACGTAACCACACCGTCAGCCTACTCAGAACCGTCGCCTGCGCCCGGCCGAATCCGTTCCCTGACCTACCTTCCGTGACAACGAACGACGGCCGTCCCTGACAGTGAGTCAGGGACGGCCGTCGCGGTCGTTTTGTGTCAGCGCACGAGCAGTTCGGCAATCTGAATGGTGTTCAGTGCGGCGCCCTTACGCAGGTTGTCGCCGGAAACGAACAGCGCCAGGCCGCGACCGTCCGGAACACCGGGGTCTTGGCGGATGCGGCCGACGAGCGATGGATCGCTGCCTGCGGCCTGCAGTGGCGTCGGGACGTCGACGAGCTGGACGCCGGGAGCATCAGCCAGGAGTTCCTTCGCCCGCTCGACGGACAGCGCCTGACCGAACTCGGCGTTGATCGACAGCGAATGCCCGGTGATGACGGGAACACGCACACACGTACCCGAAACCAGCAGATCCGGAAGACCGAGGATCTTGCGGGATTCGTTGCGCAGCTTCTGGTCCTCGTCCGTCTCGCCGCTGCCGTCGTCGACCAGCGAACCAGCCATGGGCAGGACGTTGAACGCGATCGGTGCGACGTACTTGTCCGGCTCGGGGAAGTCGACGGCGCTACCAGCATGCACCAGACCCTCTGCGTCATCGATGACGGCGCGGGCCTGACCGAGCAGTTCCTCAACGCCAGCGATACCGGAACCGGAGACGGCCTGGTAGCTGGAGATGATGAGGCGCTGCAATCCGGCTTCGTCATGCAGTGCCTTAAGCACGGGCATAGCGGCCATGGTGGTGCAGTTGGGGTTGGCGATGATGCCCTTCGGCGGGTTCTGCGCGTCCTGCGGGTTGACTTCGCTGACGACGAGCGGAACGTCGGGGTCCTTACGGAACGCAGACGAGTTATCGACAACGGTGGCACCGGCAGCCGCGAAGCGCGGAGCCTGCTCGCGCGAGAGGGTGGCGCCCGCCGAGAACAGGGCGATATCGATGCCCTTCAGATCCTCGTCCGAGGTGGCAGCGGCGTCCTCGACGATGATCTCTTCACCGCGAAATGGCAGCTTCTTGCCCGCGGATCGAGCCGAGGCGAAAAACCGCACCTTGTCGGCCGGGAAATTGCGTTCTTCCAGCAGCGTCCGCATGACGATGCCGACCTGACCGGTGGCACCAACTACAGCAATCGTGGTCATGGTTTATCGCCCCGTTCCTGCGTGAACGACAGCTTCTTCGTCGCCGCCGAGTTCGAATGCAGCGTGGATCGCACGCACCGCATCGTCCAGCTCGGTGTCGGACACCAACACCGAGATACGGATCTCCGACGTCGAGATCAAATCAATATTGATGCCCGCGTCTGCGAGAGCCTCACAGAACTTGGCGGTCACGCCCGGGTGGCTGCGCATGCCCGCACCGACCAGGGACAGCTTGCCGATGTGATCGTCGTAGAGCACCTGGCTGGAGCCGATTTCGTCCTGCAGCTTGGTGAGCATCTCGACCGCGCGCGGACCGTCCGAGGTGGGCAGCGTGAACGTGATGTCCGTCTTGCCGGTGTCGATCTTGGAGACGTTCTGCAACACCATGTCGATGTTGATTTCAGCGTCCGCGACCGCGCGGAACACCTTCGCCGCGTAACCGGGGGTGTCGGGCAGGCCGACAACGGTGATCTTGGCTTCGCCGCGATCGTGCGCGACTCCGGTGATCAATGCCTCTTCCACGGGAATGTCCTCCATCGATCCGGACACGATTGTTCCGGGCTTGGTGGTGTACGACGAGCGAACGTGCACGGGCACGTTGTAGCGGCGGGCGTATTCGACGCAACGCAGCATGAGTACTTTCGCGCCGCTGGCAGCGAGTTCCAGCATTTCTTCAAACGACACGGTTTCGAGTCGCTGGGCGTCCTTGACGATGCGCGGGTCCGCGCTGAAGACGCCGTCAACGTCGGTGTAGATCTCACAAACATCCGCCTTCAACGCGGCAGCGAGAGCGACGGCGGTGGTGTCGGAACCGCCGCGGCCAAGGGTGGTGACGTCTTTGCTGTCCTGGCTGACGCCCTGGAATCCGGCGACGAGGACAATCGAACCCTCGTCGAGTGCCTGACGTACACGACCCGGGGTGACATCGATGATCTTGGCGTTGCCGTGGCTGCTCGTGGTGATCACACCGGCCTGGGAGCCGGTGAACGAGCGCGCTTCGGCACCGAGTGAATGGATTGCCATGGCAACAAGCGAGTTGGAGATGCGTTCACCGGAGGTGAGCAGCATGTCCATTTCGCGTGCTGGCGGCGCTGGCGCCACCTGTTGAGCCAGGTCAAGCAGCTCGTCGGTGGTGTCGCCCATCGCGGAAACAACTACCACGACGTCATTGCCGGCCTTTTTGGTCTCGACAATCCTTTCAGCTACTCGTCGGATACGCTCGGCCGTCGCGACCGAGGATCCGCCGTACTTCTGGACGACGAGAGCCACGCGTTTTTACCTCCAGCTCGACTGGGCTGATTTCCACAACTAATAGCCGAGCTTACCGAGCCGGTCGAACGATCAACCCGCGACGGGTGAGTTCACTGTGCATTGTAGAGCGCGTTTACCGCTGTTGCGATCTGCGCCACAGCGCCGCTGATGGCGTCCGGATCAGCGTCGCTCGGTGCGGCTCGGACGGTAACAACGACGCGCGCGTAGCCGAGTTCCCGTGTGGGCGTGTCCAATAATTCTGGTTCGAGTGAAATATCGATTTCTGGTCCGACGCTCCGGCTCCATTGGGTTGCGCTACCGGAGCGCACCTCGTCGATATCGGCGTTGGGATCAGACGGTTGCGCCGACGGGTCTGTGTTCTTCACACCCACCGACACCACGACGGGGATGTTGTCGACCATGACGCGGCACTCGAACGGGGTGACCGGGGTGTCTGTGGTGATCGGGCCGGGATCGATGCGTTCGACTCCCTCGACCGTGTCGACGACCGCGCACGGATCGAGCAGAGTTGCGTCTTTCTGGCGGGGCGGCAGCCCGTCTGCCATTGCAGCGACGGCGGCGTTGACGACGTCGTCGGCGAGTGCGCACGTGTCTTCACCCACGATCCCGGCGGTGCGCACGGTGGCATAGAGCGGCTTGTCTGTCGGCACTTTCAACGTAAATACCCGCTGGCAGCGCCCCTGTTTTAGGTCTGGGCCGGGGCCACGGAACACGGCGACGCCGTCGATGTCGGTGCGGCCTTCGAGGTCGCGGACTCCGAGCATTGCGGGCTGCACGGCAAGTTCGACGCGCGTCAATTCGCCATCGGGGCGGCCGATGAGCGCCGCGCACACCGCCAGTTGTACGGCGGACCCGTACTGCGCGAGGGCCCCGGCCTGCGATAACACCTCTTTCGAGAGGAGTCCGCACGGATCGGTGTCACGCAGCACTTGCTCGATGCCGGCCCGCGTCTGCAGCGGTGTTTCGGGAGCAGCTGCAGCGGAAGACTCTGCGGATTCCTGCGCCGATGGGGCACTCAGCAGGGCCGCGCTATCGACGTCGTCGGCACTGCTACAACCTGCCGCTACGACTCCGACAGCAGCCACAGCTGCCGTAATAGCCCCGGCCCAGCGACGTCGCTGCTTGAACACCTGCATGTTCCCGCCCCTTCTTCTGATGTGTGGCTGATCGTAGGCGGCGCGCCGAGCCGTCCGCGACAGCGAACTGCCGCAACACATTTGAGAGTTATCTAGCTCTCATTTGAATTTGATTGTGATTCAAATTACTGTCCCGCACAAAGTGAACCGGCGCTTGCCTGATTCACGGGAACTCGCGGCGCCGCCTAGATGGGGTGCACCCGGATGATGTGGAGGCCTCATGGGCTTGCGGAACTCTTCGCGTGGATGGGTGACACGCCGTCTCGGCGCCGGGATCGTGGCCGCGGCACTGGTCGCTGTCGGCACCCTCAGCGCCGCGCCCACCGCGGCAGCAGCCCCGCACTGGGAGCCCCCAGCCACCTCACCGCCGATCTATCCGGACGTCCACATCACGTGGGATGTGCCCATCACAATGAGCGACGGCGTCGTCCTTAAAGCGAACGTCTACCGCCCGATCGACGCGCAGGGACACATCGTCGACGAGCCGCTTCCGACGATCGTCAACCTCACGCCCTACACCAAACTGGTGTCGATGATCGCCGAGTCGGCGATGTCGATCCCCGTCCTCTCCGATGCAGTGATGACCCTCGCCGGCCGCGCAGACTTCTCCATGGTCGGGCTTTCCGGACTCAGCGACCTCGCCAATTTCATCGACAGCGGCACTCCCCGCAGTTTCGCCGTTGACCGCAACCTCATCCGCAGCGGCTACACCCAGGTAGTCGTCGACGTCCGCGGAACCGGCTTCTCACAGGGCGAATGGCAAGTTTTCCAGGCTCGCGAACAGCTCGACACCCTCGAAGTACTGGAGTGGTCCCGCCAGCAACCATGGTCCAACGGCACGCTCGGAATGAGCGGCATGTCGTACTCAGCGATCAACCAGGTCCAAGCGGCATCCAAACGCCCCGAAGGGCTCGAAGCGATTTTCCCCATCGTGCCGTCCCAGGATTTGATGCGTGACGTCATCGCACCTGGCGGAACCGTCGGCATCGGATTCCTCCCGATGTGGCTGACCCTGGTCAACACCCTCAAAATGGCCCCGGATCTGCATTCGATCGCCACCGGCACCTTCGACTGGGCGTGGCTCGCGAGCCGCGTTGAGCATCCGCTTGTCTTCTTCGAACTGCTCCTCGCAGCGCTCGTGACCCCCACCGTCGACGACATACCGCCGCATTTGACGGCGATGCTCGACGACTCCAGCTCCATCCGGAACGACATGCTGACCGCGTCGTCGAATGTCGATATCCCAACGTTTGTGGTGGGCGGCTGGCATGACCTGTTCACCAACTCGCAGGTCGGAATCTACGAGGACATTCCGCTGCCTCCCGGACAGAAGCAACTGCTGATGGGCGAGTGGTACCACCTGACGATCGGTGCCGGTCTCGGTCAGCCCGCGGCCCCGCCACGTCTCGATTCGATCCAGCACGCGTGGTTCGACAAGTGGCTGAAAGGCATCGACAACGGCATCGAGAACTTCGGGCCCGTCACCGTCTTTGAACAGGGCGGGGGTTGGGTCACCAGCTCCCAATATCCGCTGGCAGGAACCGAATACCAGCGCATGTACCTGTCCGCGGCATCGAGTGGCACCGCGCCGCTGACCGTGCATGACGGCTCCCTCGCCTCCGCGCCCGGCGATCCGGCACGGCTGACGATCGCACCGGGACTGAGCACCGTGTGCTCACGTGACAGTGCGCAACAAACCGTCGGCATCATCGGCATCGTGGACGCGTGCGGCAAAGATTCGCGCATCTCAGAACTGGGCGCGTTGACGTTCACCAGCGCTCCCGTTGCCGAACCAACCCAGATTTCTGGGCGGATCGGACTCGAACTCAATACCGTCCATGACGTCACCGACGGCTATTGGACGGCGACGGTCAACGACGTCGCACCCGACGGCACATCTCGGGTTGTGAGTTCCGGCCAGTTGATGGCGTCGGTGCGCGCGGTCGATGAATCCCAGAGTGTGCGGGCAAGCAACGGTGATCTGGTGGCGCCGCATCATGTACTCACGTTGGCCACCCGCCAGCCACTTGTTCCTGGCGAACCCACCACGCTGAACCTGGGGCTCACCGCCACCGCAGCGGTGTTGCAGCCGGGGCATCGTCTCCGCGTCGATGTGTATGCCGCGAATTTCCCGAAGGGACTTCCGCTGCGGCCACTGCTCAACGAGTCCCAGCTGCGTCCGCAACATCTCGAACTCGACCCGGCCCGACCGAGCTTTGTCACCGTCCCCGTTGTGGGCCGCATCCCGGGTTAACACCATGACGAAGGTCGTGTGTCCCGCTCTCGGGACACACGACCTTCGCGTTTGTTGAGGAGTGCTTACGGCACGTGGATCGGGACAGCGACCCGGCCCCGGCCTGCCTGCTGTGCGGCAATCCAGCGGATCGGGCCCGCGTCTGGTGTCCACGACTCCAGCAGAGCCGTGACCTTCGCTGTCATTTCGTCACGCAGCCGGTCAAACGACTCGTCCGGGTTGTCGCCGACCTCGCCGAGCAGCAGCCACCAGGCCCACGCGACAGCGCCCGCGTTGGCCACGAAATCCGGGAGGATCGCCACACCGCGCGCCGTCAAATCCAGTTCCGCGTCGGCAGTGGTGGCCGCGTTGGCCGCCTCCACGATGACGCGCGCTTGGACGTCGGCGCAGTTGTCGCCGCGCAGTGCGTACGACACGGCGGCGGGAATGAGGACGTCGACCACTGTTGCCAGGACGGCGTCGCGGGGTAGCTGCTGGACATGTGCGGGAACCTGAGTGCGATCCACTTCGCCGTACGCGTCGCGGGTCTCCAGGAGCGCGGGGATGTCGAGGCCGTGCGGGTCGAAGAGAGTGCCGGCTGCGTCCGCGATCGCCACGATCTTCATTCCCGCGTCATGCAGGTACCAAGCTGCGGCCCCACCCATCGTTCCGACGCCCTGGATGGCCACCGTCGTCTCGGGGATCGCCCACTTCCAAGTGGCGGCCGCAGCCAACGCAGCGTGTGCGACGCCGTAACCACCGATAACGTCGCCGAGTAGTCCGCCGTCAGCCTGCGCACACAGCCCCGCCATGACGCGTTCGGTCGTCGCCTCCGGGTTGCTGGAACGTTCAATCGCTGCGTGATACGACTGGCGCATCCCCAACCGCGCAAACACGTCATCAATCAGGTGTTGGGGAACTCCGAGGTCTTCGGCCGTAACCCAGTGCCGGTCCAGGAACGGACGCATGGCGTCAGCGAAACGGGTGAGGACGTCCACCGCGCGTGGATCTTTGGGATCGAAATCGATGCCGCCCTTGGCGCCACCGATCGGCAAATCGAACGTCGCCGTTTTCGCGGACATTCCGCGTGCAAGGTCCTCGACCTCACTCATGGTGCAGCCCTTACGCATCCGGGTGCCGCCCGTTGCCAGGCCGGACAGCAGCGTGTCGACGACGAGGTAGCCACGCGCTTCTGTCTCGTAGTCCGTCCATTCCAGACGCATCACCGGCTCGTGTCGGCGCGGGGCGGGCACCAACTGTTCCGTAACCGGAACCGGCAGTGCGGTCGGCAACGCTGGTGCGGTGGCGACAACGTCGCCACCTCCGTGCAGGGGGTGATCTGCCACAGTCATTTCGCTCTCCTCCTGCACTCAACTGATCGATGGTTACGGGGTCTCGGTTTCTTGCGACGTCTGGTGTTTGACGTCGTATATGCAGGATGCGGGCTATTTTTGTGGGCGTCCAGTTAGAGTTCGCGGACGGTTTCGTTCACAAACAATGGACGGTTCCCAGCGGGGAACGCCGCTGGGCAATATCGTTCGATCATGGAGCTGTCGCTGCACCGGCTAAAGCTGCTGCGCGAGTTGAGACGTCGCGGCACGGTCACGGCTGCCGCGGAGTCGTTGAACTACACGGTCTCCGCGGTCTCGCAGCAGTTGGCTCTCCTTGAACGTGACACCGGCACTCAACTTTTTGAGAAGCGGGGTCGTCGCATGATCTTCACGGAGGCGGGGGTGGTGCTCGCCGAGCATGCCGACGAGATCCTCACTGCGGTCGACCGCGCGGCGGTGGCGATAGAGACGGCACGCAGCGGGGTCGCGGCCCGGCTCACTGCCGGGGTGTGGGCGTCGGTGGCGGCCGGGTTGCTGCCGCCTGCTCTCGCGATTTTGGATGCGGAGAACCCGGAGATCGACGTCCGCACCCGAGAGCTTGCACCTGAGGACACTGCCGGGGCGGTGCGCGATGGTGCCCTCGATTTTTCGTTTGTTATCGACTACTCGAACTATCCGATGCCGTGGGATCCGCTGCTGACTCGATCAGTGATCGCCCGCGAACGCATGTATGCGGCGCTGCCACCAGAGTTACTGACGCCGCGTCTGGGGCCGGGAACCATCTCGATTGCCCTCGCTGACCTGGCGCACCTTCATTGGATTTTGGCGGGGCCACGGTCACACTTCGGCCGGGCCGCACGTCAAGCCTGCCAAGAAGCGGGTTTCGATCCGAAGATCAAACATGAAGTGGGCGAGCAGGCGACGGCGTTGTCGATGGTGGCGTCCGGGATGGGCGTCACCCTGGTCTCCGATTTAGGTTTGTCGCTGATTCCTGAAGACATCAACATCGTGCCGCTGGAAGACCCGTTCTTCCGCACGGTGTCGGTGGCTCACCACGCCACCGGTGAGCCTCGTGAATCGATCAAACTGGTGATCGCTGCGCTCCGGCAAGCCGCCAATGACCTGGGACTGGGCAGCGAACAAGCTCCCGGACTGTAGCGGCATCCACGCCGACGTCTTCTGACGTGCCACACGCTCACGGCTGCGGCATAGTGGAGGAATGACCGACATTAGTGTTGCTCACGCTGAAGCCATCCGCCGCTACGAGATCCACGTCGATGACGCCATCGCCGGATTCGCGGAATACCTCGACTCCGATGACCGGCGCATCTTCTTCCACACCGAGATCGGCGAAGAGTACGGCGGCCAAGGTCTGGGCAGCACCCTGATTCAAGAGGCTGTCGTCGACACCATCAGATCAGGCAAGCGCATCGTGCCGATCTGCTCGTTTGTCGCGAAGTACTTGGAAAAGAACCCGGCCTACTCCGAGCACGTAGCCGAGGTCACTCAAGAAGACCGTGACCTCGTCGCTGACGCCGCGCCCTAGACGGCGGCCACCCGAGCTGGTTGCCAGGATGTGGGGCAGATCTACCGAACCCCGTGACGCGTCACCGACGCCCTGCCGTAGACTGGGCCGTATGCAGCGCGCACTTCTCCTTGGTTGCCGCGACGGGGCCTGATCTAGGCTGGCTCCCCGCCGCGGGGTTTTGCGTGCCGGTCGATCAGTCTCAAAGACAATCGAGTTTTAGGGCTTACCGAGCTTGAGTCACGGTTTTCACCACTCACCGGAGTCCGCTTCCTAGGAGTTCACAACCATGCCCCCTGCTGACGCTTTCACTTCCGGCTCACGCACCACCACGCCGCCCAGCAAGCCTGCACCCGCCGACCAGCCGGTGTGGAACACGCAGAAAAATTCGTCCATGCCGACGTTCCGGTACCGCTCTTTCGCGGAGGAAGTCGAGCAGATTTCACTGCCCGATCGCACGTGGCCTGACAAGGTCATCGACCGCGCCCCCCAGTGGTGCGCCGTCGACCTGCGTGACGGCAACCAAGCCCTGATCGACCCGATGAGCCCGGCCCGTAAGCGCCGCATGTTCGACCTGCTGGTCCGGATGGGCTACAAGGAAATCGAGGTCGGTTTCCCGTCAGCAAGCCAAACTGACTTCGACTTCGTCCGCGAAATCATCGAAGACAACGCCATCCCCGACGACGTCACCATTCAGGTACTGACGCAGTCACGCGAAGAGCTGATCAAGCGCACATTCGAAGCGTGCGAAGGCGCCCGCAACGTCATCGTCCACTTCTACAACTCGACGTCGGTGCTGCAGCGCCGCGTGGTGTTCCGTGCTGATAAGGATGCGATCAAAAAGATCGCCACCGACGCCGCGTCGCTGGTCCTCGAAGAGGCAAAGAAGTACCCGGACACCAACTGGCGCTGGGAGTACTCCCCCGAGTCTTACACCGGCACCGAATTGTCGTACGCCAAAGAAGTGTGTGACGCCGTCACCGAGATTCTGCAGCCCACGCCAGAGAACCCGGTGATCCTCAATCTGCCCGCCACCGTCGAGATGGCCACCCCCAACGTGTACGCGGACTCGATCGAGTGGATGCACCGCAACCTGGCGCGGCGTGATTCGGTCATCCTGTCGCTGCACCCGCACAACGACCGCGGCACCGGTGTCGCGGCGGCAGAGCTGGGTTACCAGGCGGGTGCGGACCGCATCGAAGGCTGCCTGTTCGGCAACGGCGAGCACACCGGCAACGTGTGCCTGGTGACACTCGGATTGAACCTGTTCACCCGCGGCGTTGACCCACAGATCGACTTCTCGAACATCGACGAAATCCGCCGCACGGTCGAATACTGCAACCAGTTGAACGTCCCCGAGCGCCACCCGTACGGCGGCGACCTGGTGTACACCGCGTTCTCCGGCAGCCACCAGGACGCCATCAACAAG
>JAAYXN010000304.1 GCA_012515885.1 Rhodococcus sp. (in: high G+C Gram-positive bacteria) | reverse complement strand
TGATCTCTCGCAGTTCTCGAATCTGCTGGAGAAGGGTCAGCGGTTCGCGCAGGACCGCGCTGACCGTGAGGCTGCCGCTCGTCGCCCGCTCTTCGTTCTTCCGACCATCGGCGTTTTCACCTCAAGCTTCGGTGCTCGCTGGGGCACGCTGCACGCCGGTGTCGATATCGCGGCCCCGATCGGCACCCCAATCGTCTCGGTCGCAGACGGCACAGTTCTTGAGTCTGGCCCCGCTTCCGGCTTCGGCATGTGGGTGCGGGTGCTGCACGACGACGGCACCGTCACCATTTACGGCCACATCAACGAGTCGATGGTTTCTGCGGGTCAGCGCGTGATGGCTGGCGATCAGATTGCCACCGTCGGTAACCGCGGCTGGTCCACCGGCCCGCACCTTCACTTTGAGGTTCACCTCAACGGCACCGACAAGGTTGATCCGGTTCAGTGGCTCGCTGCTCGCGGTATCAACATCGGCTACGGCCGCGACTGATTCCCAAGCTGCGCCCATCGACTGATTTTCAGTCGGGCCGATCGACCGATTCTCAGTCCGGCTCGATCCTTCGGCGACAGTAGTTCTCGCGTTGCCCTGTGCGTCTCGCGCGCTATGTGACTGTGCGTCTCGCACTCCATGTAGCTGTGCGTCTGGCGCGCCATAAGTCGACGTGCCTCGCACGTCAGATGACTGTGTAGCCTCGCACTTCATATGCGGGAGGTACCCCGAGCGGGCGTCTGCGATACCCCAACGCGGCTATTGTTGAACTAGTTTTGCCACCCAGGTTCGACTGTGGCGGGGCCACTCAGGTTCGACTGTGGCGAGATGTTTACTGCGGATAGAACCGCACCTGCCGCAAGCCTATTCCGATGCGAACCGCACAATGTGGCCCATTCCTACAGGCACAGAGACGGCTGCATGCTCGCCGTACACCACCCAACCACTGCCACCTTCAAGGGCGGCCGACTCCACAGAAACGTCCGCTCCAGCGAGGACACCCGCCTGCGCCAGAGCCTGCGCAATCTCTGGCAGCTCTTGAGCATGCTCAGAAACGTAGGCAACAGTCTCCGACACGACGCCGCCGCGGGTATCGATTTCCGTGAGATTAGGACCAGGCGACAACTCCGTGAACGCACTTGCCCGGCAACCTAATTCATCGAGACCAGGGATCGGATTACCCCACGGCGAGACGGCCGGGGCACCGAGTAGATCCACAATGCGGCGCTCGACAGCGTCACCGATCACGTGCTCAAGCCGATCCGCTTCGTCATGAACACGCAGCAGCCCGATGCCCACGATGTCGAGGAGCATGCACTCAGCCAATCGATGCTTACGTGTGACACGGACAGCGATCGCTCGACCAGACTCGGTCAACCACAAACGATGGCCATCGTCGACGGCAATCAACCCGTTGCGCTTCATCCTGGCGACAGTCTGTGACACCGTGGTGCTTGCCTGCCCCAACCGTTCCACCAGGCGCGTCTGGCGTGGCTGTAAGCCGTCCTCTTCCAAGTTGTAGATCGTGCGAAGATACGTTTCGTTGGTGTTGATGAGGTCTCTCATTGGCCGCAGACCCCCACACCAAACTCCCCCGCAACACGAAGAATAGGAATAACGGACCCGTGCGAGTACTTGTTGTAGACGACGACCGCGGCATCGCCGAGACCGTTAGGCGCATGCTCGTCGCCGAGGGCTGGGTGGTCGATCTCGCACTCAACGGCCAAGACGGACTGGAGAAAGCCAGCACCGGACCCGAGTGAACACGCTAGCCAGTGCGTTAAACAATGGGCTCACACGCCTACCCTAAGTAGGCCTGCTACCTGCGAAGAAACGCTCTTAAGCATCTGGCGTGTCCCCTGTGAGTAGGTCCGGGTTGTTCTAGAGTCCTGATTGCCCTGGTAAGGGCGAAGAAGGGACGATAGGAATCATGGCGGGACGCAAACGTCACTCGGCGGAGGACATCGTGCGCAAG
>JAAYXN010000303.1 GCA_012515885.1 Rhodococcus sp. (in: high G+C Gram-positive bacteria) | reverse complement strand
TGATCTGTCCGCTGCCCACAGCAACTGCGAGGTCCGCGATGGTGGTGTCCTCGGTCTCGCCGGAACGGTGGCTCATCATGGTCTTGTAGCCGTTGCGGTGCGCGAGATCGACAGCGTCGAGGGTCTCGGTGAGGGTGCCGATCTGGTTGACCTTGACCAGCAGAGCGTTAGCTGCGCCCTTGGCGATGCCGTCTTCGAGACGCTCGGGGTTGGTGACGAAGAGGTCGTCGCCGACGAGCTGGATCTTGTTGCCGATCTTTTCGGTCAGGGCAACCCAGCCGTCCCAGTCGTCTTCGCTGAGCGGATCTTCGATGGACACGAGCGGGTAGGCGGTGAGCAGTTCCTCGTAGAAGGACGCCATCTCGTCTGCCGTGCGGTTCTTGCCTTCGAATGCGTAGCCGTTGGCGTCGCTGTAGAACTCGGTGGCAGCAACGTCGAGAGCGAGCGCGACGTCGGAGCCCAGCTTGAGGCCGGTGGCTGCGATGGCTTCGCTGATCAGGTCCAGTGCCTCGCGGGTGCCGTCGACGGAAGGCGCAAATCCACCCTCGTCACCCAGGCCCGTGTTGAGGCCCTTCTTCTTCAGAACCGACTTGAGCGAGTGGTACACCTCGGTGCCCCAACGCAGCGATTCCTTGAACGAGGATGCACCCAGCGGAGCAACCATAAACTCCTGGACGTCGACGCCGCTGTCTGCGTGTGCGCCGCCGTTGAGGATGTTCATCATCGGGACGGGAAGGATGTGGGCGTTGGGGCCGCCGACGTAGCGGAACAGCTCCAGGCCGGACGACTCTGCCGCTGCGCGGGCAACGGCGAGCGATGCGCCGAGCACTGCATTTGCGCCGAGTCGAGACTTGTCGGGGGTGCCGTCGGCATCCAGAAGCGCCTGGTCAACCGTGCGCTGTTCGGTGGCGTCCAAGCCGATGATGGCGGGGGCGATCTCGCCGAGGACTGCCTCAACAGCCTTTTCGACGCCCTTGCCGTTGTAACGGTCGCCGCCGTCACGCAGTTCTACGGCCTCGTGTTCGCCGGTGGATGCACCGGAGGGAACGTCTGCACGTGCGAAACTGCCGTCGTCGAGCAGCACTTCCACTTCCACTGTCGGGTTACCGCGCGAGTCGAGAATCTCCCTGGCGCCGACCTGCTCAATGATGGCCACTTGCTGTTTCTCCTTTGATGGGCTTCGCCGCTTGCACCGACCGGTGCTCATCGTGGTCGCACTCGCCTGTAGGCAGTGCTGCCTGACAGCCTAACGGCAGGGGAAATCCCGTAGTGGATGGCGCGCCCGCTTTCTGCCCTGTCGTACTGCGCGGGGCGGCCTCGACCTGCGTGAGTGTGGTCTAGGGGCGGACGGCGACGGAGTAGGCGGCGGCGTGTTCGCGCACCTTGTCGACGTAGTCCCCGGAGAGGTTGTAAGCGAAGATCGCGGTACGCCATCCTTCGGCGGTGCGCAGGTCGCCGCCGCGATTGCACAGGTAGCGGGCGGCGCTGAGGGCGGCATCGTCGATGTTGTCGGGGTCGGCGACGCCGTCGCCGTTGGCGTCCACTCCCCAGTGCACCCAGGTTTCGGGGATGAACTGCATCGGCCCCATCGCCCGATCGAACTCGGGGTCGCCGTCCATGACGCCGCCGTCAGTATCTGGGATGTGTGCCACGCTGGGGCCGCCGTCGAGCACGACGCCGCGGATGGGTGGTGCGGCGTTGCCGTGGGCATCAACGGATGCTCCTCCGTGTGTGCCGTGTTTGCTTTCGACGCTGCCGATCCCGGCGAGGGTGGTCCAATCGATCCCGCAACCGGGGTTGGTGTGGGCGAGGACTGTGGCCGCATAGCCGTACGCTTCGAGTGCGCTCTGACTAATCCCGGTGGCGTCAGTGAGCCCTTGCGACCAGTCCGCCAACAAATCTGCTGTGCGGCCGGGCGCGTTGATGTCGATGAGCGGAACGGCTCGGCCCGGCGGCGGAGGCGTTTCCTGGGGAATGACGGGACGCGGATTGAGGGTGATGACGCCAGCGCATGCCGCGACGAGAAACGCGGCGGCAACGAAGAGTCCGAGCAGTCGAAAGAAACGCACCTGCTCCATCATCCATAACTCACACAGCCAGGTCTGTTACGCCAGGTAGCGGCGCCAGTCTTCGTCGCTGAGGACCTCGACGCCCTCGGCACGCGCGTGTGCTTCAGCTGTTTGCAGCCGCCGCGCAAACGCATCAATCTCACCGCGCAGTGCGTTCTGAGCCGCAGCGACCTGGGCCGACAGGGTTGCTAGTGACTCAGGAACCAGTTCGGCGGGCACACCGGCTGTACGCGCACGGTGGACGATCTTTTCCGCCAGCGACGTTGCCGGCTGGCTCATCGCGACACCGTCGACCACTGAGCGGCGCGCTTTTTCCAGTGCCTTGCGTTCTTCCCACGCACGTTCCTGCTCTGCGACATCTATCGGCCCATCTAGCTCGGTGCCCAGGTGGGGGCTGCGGTGACGCAGTTTGGCAACGAGTCCGGCCGCGACGTCGTCGACATCGAACTGGCCCGCTGCTTGCGCGATGCGGGAGTGAAACAGCACCTGTAGCAGCAGGTCACCGAGTTCTTCACACAAATGCTGCGGCTGGTCCGCCTCGATCGCGTCGAGCACCTCGTAGGTTTCTTCGACGAGGTAGTGGGCGAGGCTGCGGTGGGTTTGGGTGACTTCCCACCCGCTGTAGCTCCACAACCGGTCCATGATGTCGACGGCCTCAGCGAGTGGCCGGCCGGGCTGTTGCGGATCGGTCATGACGACGAACCCGATTCTGCGGCAACACCCATCTCTACCGCTCCGGCGGCTTTGCCATCGAGCGCAAGGATGAGGTCTGCGATGTATTGCAGCAGTTCAACGTCGCGTAGTCGATCTGCACCCACTCCCCCGCTGCCTACCCGCGGTACCGGGACCTGAATCATTCCGGTGGTCGCACGATACTGGGCGCTGGGGTAAATACGCTTGAGTCGCAACTGTTTTGAATCGGGCAGCTGCATCGGCGAAATTTTGATCTGCGTTCCGACGACAGCGATTTCTTCCAGTCCGTATTCGCGGGCGAGTAGACGCAGTTTGGCCACTGACACCAGACGCGAGACTTCTTCGGGCAGCGGCCCGTATCGGTCGACCAGCTCGTCGATGACCGCGGTAATGGCTGAATCATCAGTGGCGGCAGCGAGTTTGCGGTAGCCCTCAAGCCGCAATCGATCGCTGGTGACGTAATCGGGTGGAATGTGTGCGTCGACGGGCAGGTCGATCCGCACCTCTTTGGGAGCTTCTTCGGTGCTGATGGGGCGACCATCAGCGGCCGCGCGATACGCCTCTACTGCTTCACCGACCAAACGCACATACAGGTCGAATCCGACGCCCGCGACGTGCCCGGACTGTTCAGCACCGAGTACGTTTCCGGCACCACGGATTTCGAGGTCCTTCATCGCCACCGCCATACCGGCACCGAGATCGGAGTTCTGCGAAATCGTGGCGAGTCGGTCGTACGCCGTTTCGGTGAGCGGCTTTTCCGGCGGGTACAGGAAGTAGGCATAGCCGCGCTCGCGGGAGCGTCCGACACGACCACGCAGCTGATGCAGCTGTGAGAGACCGAGGCTGTCCGCTCGTTCCACAATGAGGGTGTTGGCGTTCGAGATATCGAGCCCGGTTTCGACGATCGTGGTGCACACCAGGACGTCGAATTCTCGCTCCCAGAACCCCTGAACCGTCTTCTCCAGACGCTCCTCGTTCATCTGTCCGTGTGCGACAACTACGCGTGCTTCCGGCACCAGTTCTCGGATTCGGCTGGCAGCCTTATCAATAGAGCTGACCCGGTTGTGCACGTAGAACACCTGGCCGTCACGCAGCAGCTCACGCCGGATGGCAGCGGCGACCTGCTTGTCAGAGTAGGCGCCCACGTACGTCAGGATCGGGTGGCGTTCTTCCGGCGGGGTGAGGATGGTCGACATTTCACGGATACCGGCCATCGACATTTCCAGCGTTCGCGGAATCGGGGTGGCGGACATCGTCAACACGTCGACGTGCGTGCGCAACGCCTTGATGTGCTCTTTATGTTCGACGCCGAAACGCTGTTCCTCATCGACGATGACCAGACCGAGGTCTTTCCAGCGCACACCGGTCTGCAGCAGACGGTGGGTGCCGATGACGATGTCGATCTCACCGTCTGCCATGGCTTCGACGATCTGGCGGGATTCAGCGGCGTCAGTAAACCGGGACAGGCCGCGCACCTTCACCGGGAAGCTCGCCATACGTTCGGTGAACGTCTGCAAATGCTGTTGCGCCAGAAGTGTTGTCGGTACCAGGACGGCAACCTGCTTGCCGTCCTGAACTGCCTTGAATGCAGCGCGGACCGCGATTTCCGTTTTGCCGTAGCCGACATCTCCGATGACGACGCGGTCCATCGGGACCGCCTTCTCCATGTCGTCTTTCACCTCGGAAAGAACGGTCAGCTGGTCCTGTGTTTCTTGGAACGGGAAGGCGTCTTCCATTTCCTTTTGCCACGGCGTATCCGCACCGAATGCGTGTCCGGGAGCTGCTTGGCGGGCGGCGTAGAGCTGCACCAACTCACCAGCTATTTCACGAACAGCCTTGCGGGCCTTGCGTTTTGTATTCGCCCAGTCGGAACCGCCAAGTTTGCTCAGCGACGGCATCTCACCGCCGACGTAGCGGGACAGCTGATCGAGCGATTCCATCGGCACAAACAGTCGGTCACCTGGATGGCCACGTTTACTGGCCGCGTATTCAATGACGAGATACTCGCGGCGGGCGCCGCCGATGGTGCGCTCGACCATTTCGACGAACTTGCCGATCCCGTGCTGATCGTGAACAACCATGTCGCCCGCAGTCAAAGCTAGGGGGTCAACTTGGTTACGACGCTTCGCCGGCAGTCGCCTACCGTCTCCCGCTTGCGCGAGACGGTTACCGGTGAGGTCCGGTTCAGCAACGACGACCAGACCGGGCACCGCATCATCGCCAGGCAGGACAAGACCTTCATGCAGCGAGCCACACAAGACGGCGACCTGCCCGCGCGCGGGCGTCGCCCCCGGTTCGAGACGCGCTGCGGGGACCTCAGCTTCCCCGAGGCGTTCCAGCATGCGCTGGGCGGTGCCCGTTCCGGCGACGACGATCGCGGCTCGCCCGCCCGTCGTCACGTGCGCGCGCAAGCTGACGAATAGCTCAGCGAGCAGGGCATCTGATCCACGCACCTGCGGCGCGGTGGTGATGGCAAGTTCGAGTTCTTCGCCGCTGCCGGAAGCGAGGGGGCTCAGCGTCCACCACGGCCGCCCCGCCGCTTCCGCGCTTTCGCGGACCTGACGCAGCGAGCGGTATGCGGACGCCGCGAGATCGGTGCCAGCGACACCCGTAGCGCCATCAGTGTTGAGTGCAGACGCATCCAACGGGGCTGCCGCGCCAATCGAGGCTGCCGTCCAGGATGCTTCCAAGAATTCTTGGCCGGTGCGCATCAGATCCGCGGCCCGGGTCCGTACCTTCTCGGGATCGCAAATCAGCACGTGCGTCGATTCCGGCAGTACGTCGGTGAGCAGTTGCAGTTCGCCCGGACGCAGGATCGGAAGCAGAGCCTCCATACCTTCGACGGGAACCCCGCCCACCATTTTGTCGAGCATTTCCACCAGTGCGGCGTCGGCGGGGTTGTCCTGCGCAAGTTGTGCGGCGCGGTCCCGAACGTCCTCGGTGAGCAGCAGTTCACGACACGGCGGCGCGATGACCGTCTCGATTTCCAGTTCGGGGATTGACCGCTGGTCAGCGACGGCGAACGCACGAATTTCGGTGACTTCATCGCCCCAAAATTCGACGCGGACCGGGTGGTCAGCAGTGGGCGGGAACAGGTCAAGGATGCCGCCGCGCACCGCGAACTCACCGCGTTTGCCGACCATGTCGACGCGCGTGTACGCCATTTCGACGAGCCGAGTAATCAGTGCGTCAAAATCGTGTTCACTGCCCACTTGCAGGACCACCGGCTCGATTTCACCGAGCCCCGGTGCCATCGGCTGCACCAGTGAGCGCACCGTCGTCACCAACACCTGAAGCGGCGGCCCGTAGAGCCGGTCATCGGGTCGGGCGAGGCGGCGCAGTACCTCAAGCCGTCGGCCTACCGTGTCCGCGCTCGGCGAGAGTCGCTCGTGCGGAAGTGTCTCCCACGACGGAAATTGGGCGACCGAATCGCCGAGCATTTCGCGTAGTTCGATGGTGAGATCGTCTGCTTCGCGTCCTGTCGCCGTCACCACGACGAGTTGCGTCTTCTCGGCGATCGTCGACGCCACGAACGGCCGGACGGCGCTGGGAGCGACGATGTCAAGAGTGGCGCTACCCAACCGGCCCGCGACCTGCGCCAAAACTGGGTCAGCGAGAGCCGTTGCTGCAAGACCAGCGAGCGGCGTCGCTGCCGTAGAAGTGGACATGGTTCTTAGCGTAGTCACCGGCAGGTGCCTGCTAGTTGCCACCCAACTGAGGATTTGCTTCCAAATTCATCAACCCGTTCCAGCACAGATTGACCAGGTGCGCGGCGACGACTTCCTTCGGTGGGGTGCGTTCGTCAAGCCACCAGGTCGCTGTCGTCGACACCATCCCGACCAGCGCCTGCGCATACATTGCAGCGAGGTCCGGATCGAATCCGCGGCGCGAAAAATCTGCAGCCAGCAGATGAGCAACCTGATTGATTGCCTCGTTGAGCAAACTCGAATAGGTGCCGTCGTTGGTGGCGACCGGCGAGTCACGCACCAGAATGCGGAAACCGTCGGTGTGGTCTTCAACATAGGCGAGCAGCGCCAACGCCACCCGCTCTACCCGCACCCGGGAGCGGTTCGTGGTCAACACGTTGGTGACGGTGTCGAGCAGCCTCGACATTTCCCGGTCCACGATTACGGCGTACAGGCCCTCTTTGCCACCGAAATGTTCGTAGACGACGGGCTTGGATACGCTCGCCCGCTGCGCAATCTCTTCGATCGATGTTGCTTCGTATCCGCGTTCAGCAAACAGGGTACGAGCAATCTGGATCAGCTGTTCTCGGCGTTGAGTGCCTGTCATACGCGTGCGTGGAACTCTGACGTCCCTGCCCGCTCCTTCTTCCGGTGACGCCACCGCGACTGCCACTCCTTCCATGACACTGCGGCCCCGTACACATCCCCCATGGATTGCGTTCCGGATTGCCCGCCTCAAGGCTGGGAATTTCCGCAGGTCGCCACTAGCCTATCGGGAGGACGCGCCGGTTTGAGTGAAGCGGTTCGACGGGCGGCGGGTCGGCATGCGATTATTTCTCTCGCGTACTCGGGTGCAACTTGCTCCGGGGTCGCGGTAATCCGCCGTAGTGTAATAGGCAGCACCACTGATTTTGGTTCAGTTAGTTCAGGTTCGAGTCCTGGCGGCGGAGCTGGGGAAACAGCACCTTTTCTTGGGGAAATAGCACCTTAGAGAACGACGCAAGGGAGCTTCATGCCAGTGCAGACCGCCGTGGTTGTCCTCGCTGCCGGAGCCGGTACGCGAATGCGGTCGAAGACCCCAAAAGTTCTTCACTCTTTAGGTGGACGCACGATGCTCGCGCATTCGCTGCATGCTGCTGCGGCGCTTGAGCCCACTCACCTTGTTGCCGTCGTCGGCCATGATCGCGAACGAGTCAGCGCGGCGATCAGCGACATTGCTGCGGATTTGTCGCTGCCGGTCAGCACCGCCATTCAGGAAGAGCAGAACGGAACCGGTCACGCTGTTGGCTGCGGTTTGCAGGGTTTGCCCGAGGATTTTTCCGGCACCGTTGTGGTCACTGCCGCGGACGTGCCTTTGCTGGACGGCGACACCCTCAACGGTTTGATCGCCGAACATACCGCTGAGCCTGCTGCCGCGGTCACGGTCCTCACCTCCACCGCACCCAACCCCAAGGGGTACGGCCGGATCTTGCGCACTACCGACGGCGAGGTCAGCGCGATCGTTGAGGAAGCTGACGCCACCGACGCTCAGCGTTCGATCACCGAGGTCAATTCCGGGGTGTATGCGTTTGATGCCGCGACGCTCCGCTCAGCGCTCTCAGAGCTCAGCGCCGACAACGCGCAGGGCGAGCTGTACCTCACCGATGTCATCGCCATCGCTCGGCGCGGCGGCCAGCGTGTACGCGCCCGCCACATTGATGACGCGATTCTTGTCGCCGGTGCCAATGACCGCGTCCAGTTGGCGACACTTGCTGGCGAGCTAAACCGGCGCACCCTGGAGAAATGGATGCGTGCCGGAGTCACGATTGTGGACCCGTCCAGCACCTGGATCGACGTTGACGTCACTCTCGAACGCGATGTCATCATCCACCCAGGCACCCAGCTGCACGGTCGCACCGTGATCGGTGAAGACGCGCAGATCGGCCCCGACACCACCCTCACCGACGTGGTCGTTGGGTCCGGCGCTGCCGTCGTACGCACGCACGGCAGCCAATCCTCGATCGGGGCGAATGCCACCGTCGGCCCCTTCGCGTACCTGCGACCAGGAACCGACCTCGGTGCGCACGGCAAACTCGGCGCCTACGTCGAAACCAAGAACGCCACCATCGGCGAGCACTCCAAGGTGCCGCACCTTACCTATGTGGGTGACGCCACAATCGGCGACCACAGCAACATCGGCGCATCCAGCGTCTTCGTCAACTACGACGGCGTGAATAAGTCACGCACCGTTGTGGGTTCACACGTCCGCACCGGTTCCGACACCATGTTTGTCGCACCGGTCCTGGTTGGTGA
>JAAYXN010000302.1 GCA_012515885.1 Rhodococcus sp. (in: high G+C Gram-positive bacteria) | reverse complement strand
GTGCAACTGGGAAAATGAGCGGCCAGCGTTCCCAAACCCGGCTCCAACTACCCCCGCCGCCGTCGGCGCATCGACCACGAAACGTACTCGAAGTAAATGATCTTCGGGTTAATTCTTTCTTCGCAACCTATGTAAATCACCACTGCAACAAACTATTGACGCGATTTCCGCGCAGACCATAACGTGAGCGCCAGAACGAAGAAAGAAGACCAAGCACTGACGGTGCATTGCCGCTCTACCAGTGCAACACAGGTCGCATAGTTCCGCATCCTGAAAGAGTTTTGTACCCGCCTATTTGGTTCCGCCTATTTGGTTCTGCACTACATAAGGAGTCAACATGCCTGCACCTCAACAACTCCCCGGCCCCAACGCCGATATCTGGGATTGGCAGATGCATGGCCTGTGCCGTGGAGTCGATTCGTCCATGTTCTTCCACCCGGACGGCGAGCGTGGCCGCGCCCGCGCCCAGCGCGAATCCCGGGCCAAGGAAATGTGCGGCAGGTGCCCCGTCCTGAACCAGTGCCGCAATCACGCACTCAGCGTCGCCGAGCCCTACGGCATTTGGGGTGGCATGTCCGAGGCTGATCGCGAACTGCATGCACGACGACGCCGGGTACGCATCGCGTCGTAAGACGACCACTACGCAGGCAGCGAACTCATAAACAAGCGTCGCGCCGGTCCCCATTGCGGGGACCGGCGCGACGCTTGTTTGACGCTCAGTATTCGACGCCCAGCAGGAGCGTGGACAGGCCTAGTGGCTGTGTCCGTGCCCTGCGTCTGCCGCATCCTCTTGCGGCTTGTCGACAACGGCGCTTTCGGTCGTCAGGATCATCCGTGCCACCGAGGCCGCGTTGACGACGGCCGAGTGCGTGACCTTGACCGGGTCCACAACGCCGTCGGCAAGCAGATCGACGTACGTCAGCGTCGCGGCGTTGAAGCCCTGCCCCTTCGGCAGTTCAGCGACCTTGCTGGTGACAACCGAACCGTCGAGGCCCGCGTTGCTGGCGATCCAGAACAGCGGCGCCACGAGAGCCTCACGGACGACGGCGACACCGGTCGCTTCGTCGCCTTCAAGACCCAGGTCACCGTCGAGTGCTGCCGCGGCCTGCACCAGCGCTGAACCGCCGCCAGGCACGATGCCTTCAGCAACAGCTGCCTTAGCCGAGTTGACGGCGTCCTCAACACGGAACTTGCGTTCCTTGAGATCGGTTTCGGTGGCGGCGCCAACGCGGATCACAGCGACACCGCCAGCGAGCTTGGCCAGACGCTCCTCAAGCTTTTCCCGATCCCAGTCAGAGTCGGTGTTGGCGATCTCGCCGCGCAGCTGAGCCACACGAGTGGAGATGGCGTCTTCGGTGCCACCGCCGTCGACGATCGTCGTGTCGTCCTTGGTGACGACGACGCGGCGAGCGGTACCGAGCAGGTCAATGCCTGCCTCTTTGAGGGTGAGGCCGATATCGGAGTTGATGACGGTGCCGCCGGTGACGACAGCGAGGTCCTCAAGGAACGCCTTGCGGCGGTCACCAAAGAACGGTGCCTTCACAGCCACAGCCTTGAGGGTCTTGCGGATCGAGTTGACGACCAGGGTGGAAAGAACCTCACCCTCGACATCCTCGGCGATGATGAGCAGCGGCTTACCGGCCTCGGCGACCTTCTCCAACAGCGGAAGGAAGTCGAGGAGGGAGCTGATCTTCTCGCGGTAAAGAAGGACGAGGGCGTCTTCGTAGATCGCCTTCTGGCTGTCAATGTCCGTGACGAAGTAGGGCGAGAGGAATCCCTTATCGAACTGCACGCCCTCAGTGACGACGAGTTCGGTCGCCAGCGTTGACGATTCTTCGACAGTGACGACGCCGTCGGCACCAACACGGTCGAGAGCTTCAGCGACCATCTCGCCGATCTCTTCGTCACGCGAGGAGACGGTGGCTACCTGGGCGATCGAGTTCTTGCTCTCGACCGGAGTCGCTGCGCTCTCCAGTGCGCCGACAACAGCCTCGGCGGCCTTGGCGATACCGATTCCCAGCGACATGGGGTTGGCGCCAGCGGCAATGTTGCGCAGGCCACTCTTAACCAGAGCCTGTGCCAGGACGGTCGCGGTGGTGGTTCCGTCACCGGCGATGTCATTGGTCTTTGTCGCGACGCTCTTGACGAGTTGCGCACCGAGGTTTTCGAACGGGTCTTCCAGATCGATCTCGCGAGCGATGCTGACGCCGTCGTTGGTGACGGTGGGTCCACCGAATGCCTTGGACAGGACGACGTGGCGGCCGCGCGGGCCGAGCGTCACCTTGACCGCATCAGCGAGCTGGTCAATTCCGCGTTCGAGTGATCGACGAGCCTTCTCGTTGAATTCGATTTGCTTGGGCATATGTGTCTTTTGCTCCTGCTAGTTGGCGCACACCTATTGAGTTGCAGCACGCTCAACGCATACCGCCCCGGCGCCGATGAGGGATTCCTCAGCGGAGACCGGGGCGGTTCACGTGTGACTACTTGCTGACGACAGCCAGGACGTCGCGAGCGGAGAGGATCAGGTATTCCTGACCTTCGTACTTGATCTCGGTTCCGCCGTACTTGGAGTAGATGACCGTGTCACCTTCCTTGACGTCTACCGGGATGCGGTTTTCGCCTTCGTCGTCCCAGCGACCGGGGCCGACTGCGACGACGGTGCCCTCCTGGGGCTTTTCCTTGGCCGTGTCGGGAATGACCAGGCCGGAGGCAGTCGT
>JAAYXN010000301.1 GCA_012515885.1 Rhodococcus sp. (in: high G+C Gram-positive bacteria) | reverse complement strand
GCGGCTTCGGTGGGGTTCATGCGGGGTCTCCTTCCTGGCGGAGTTGTTCGGCGATGGCCATCCAGCCGGCGACTTTGGCGTCGGTGCCGGTGAGGGGTTGGCCGGAGGGGAGGGCGATGACGTTGCCGGGGCGGCGGCGGTCGGCGGCGCGTTTGGCGTCGTCGCGGATCCACTTCTGCCAGGCGTCGGGCCACGACTTTCGTTGGGCGCCGGTGGCGCGGTAGTGGCTGACGAACTGGGCGGTGGAGTGGTCGATGTCGATCAGCTGGGCGTAGCCGTCGCGGTGGGCCCAGCGGCGCATGCCGTCGGTGAGGGCGAAGTTCGCGGCGTCGATTGGTGCGAGGGGAGCAGCATCAGCGCGTGTACTACGGGCACCTTCCCCACCTACATCAGCCATAGAAGGGGTTGGGGTCGGGACGGGACGGGACGGGGCGCCGTTAGTAACGCCGTTACGGATTCCGTTGACCTGCGGTTCTGTCTGTTCTTCGTGTCGACTTCCGGTCGCCGTCGTGTCGCCGTCGTGTCGCCGTCGTGCTTCCGTCGTGTCGCCGTCGTGCGTTTCGGCTGCATCCGCGCCCTCGGCCGTAACGCCGTTACTCACGCCGTTACTCGGGGTGCCGGATCCGTCCGGTGGGGTCGGCTTGCCGTTCTTCCGTCGGCGGAACCGCTCCTGCCGTTCGGCGTTCTTCTTCCGCTCGGCGAGCACCTGCTCGCGGCTCGGGTTGTAGTCGAGGAAGTCGTGAACCTCCCAGCCGTCACCAGTGCGCGTCCACAGGCCGGCGTCCTCGAGCTGCTTGGCGGTCGCCTTGATACCGCGGATGTGCGCGACGAGGGGCAGCTCGCGGTCGGCGATGCGGCCATCGGTGAGATTCTCGGAGCACCAGCAGATCGCGGAGACGTGCAGCCGGAATGCCCGGTCGGACAGCAACGCAACTTTGCGGTGCGACGGGAACCGGTCGTCCAGCTTCACCCAGGGCATCTACAGCTTCTTTCGGTCGTGCGGGGATGTGCGGTCAGCGGGCAGGCGGCGGCGGTTCCGGTTGGGGGAACCTCTCGGGTTGCGTGAGGAGATGGGCCAGCTCGCGGATGAACTCGGCGTCGGCGTCGCGGAACAGCCGGGCTGCCGCTTCCTCGGCGGGGCCATGCAAGGGCAGCAGCGCGTTGGCCGGGCCGCGGCGGTGCATCCGGTTGAACCGCGGCTGCTCGTGGCGGATGGCTGCCTTCTCCGCTGTCCGGATGTCCGAGTAGGAGGCGTAGAAGGAGACGGCCACGTACTCGGCCAGTGGCCACCATTCCGCGCTCTTGCGGTGCTGTTCCCAGCGTGTCGCTCCGCCGTGGCTGAGGCCGATGTAGAGCGGGCTCATGCCGGCGTCGTAGAAGCGGTAGACGAAGTGCATCTTGTGTGAACTGGGCCAGTCCGGGTGCTGCATCTCGGGGAGGAGGAACTGCCTCACAGTCGTGTGCTGATCGAGCTGTCGCAGTGGGAAATGTGTGACTCTCAAGGCCATGAAACTGAGAATACCGTTCGCGGTCTGTATTCGCGAGTGCTGTTAGCGATCGCGTAGCGCGACCGTGACAATCTGTGCCACCATGAGCGCCATGAAGGAGCTGGATGAGCTGGACAGGCGAGTCGTCGACGCGACGAAGAAGCGCGTCCGGGCAGAGGTCGCCTTCAACAGCGCGGACGCTGACCTGCGCGAGCTGCTGCGGGAGGCACGAGCAGCCGGGAAGGGTCCTTCGCATCTGGCCCGGCTGACCGGGTTCACCCGCGAGTGGGTAGCGAAGATCGCCCCGGATCCCAAGCGTGCCCGCGACGCGTCTGCCGCCCGGAACATCGCCGAGTCCTGACATCACGCCGCGGCCCTGCTCCCCGGCCGGTGCTCATCGCACAGCCACCCTGCCGGGTAGAAACGGGCCGGTGCTCCGCATGCGGTGACGCCGGCCTGGCATCGTCCAGGGATCACCCGGGCTCGAGGCGGCGCTGAGATGCTTGCTGTGATCGCGGTCGCGGCGTTTCCGGGGGCGTCCGGACGCGACTGAAGGATGATCGTCCGACTTATGTGCCGCTCCCTGGGGGCTGACCGAAAGTCGGATTCCGGCCGATCCTCCGTGCACAAGTCACGCCGGTCAGCGTCACGAATGACGGGTCGCGCCTTCTTCGGTTTCGGCTCGGTCCCGTACTCGGACAGGTATCGCTCGTGCTGGTCGGCCCGTATGAAGCCGTGCTGACCGTTCACCTTGAACGGAACGCGCTCCCCATCCGCGACTTCCACGACGAACCGAGGAAGGGCGAGCGTCGGCCTATCCGACTCGTAGGCAGCGCTGGATTGGTGCTCAGGTATGACGACAAGGTGGTGCCGCCCGCAGTAGGCGTCGTTGGGCTTCTCGGGGTTGTAGGGCGTCTCGGGGCAGCGCACGAACGTCCCTTCCGGTGTGCACCACCCTTCTTCCACCACGTAGTTGCCGTCGCGGATCTCAAGGGCGCTCTTCTGCGCGCGGATGACCGGTGCAGGCAGGTCGGGCGTGCGGATGTAGGGGACCGCGCCGATTCCAGGGTGATCGGGGTCTACGAAGTCCCAGATGCGGGTGAAGCCAGCGTGCTTGCGGTGTGCGTCGCGGCTGAGGATCGACCGGCGTGACTGCTCGCTCAGTTGAGGGTCGTAGTCAATGAGACGTCCGTCGACTGTTTCGATGCCAACGTCGAGCCGCGCACGGCCGCCGGCCACGACCTGTTCGAGCTGGGCTCGATGGCCGGCGTCTACGACTTCGTTGGCGACGAGTTCTTTCCTGGCGATGTGCGCGTCCGACTCGTGGCTTACGGGCTTTTCGCCAGGCTTCCGGTAGTGAGAGGCGAACCATTCGCCGCTGCGGTTGACGAGGAACATAGGTACGCGCGCGCAGCGGAGCTTCATGCAGTCTGGGCAGATGAGGCCGCGCTTGGCGACCGGCACGCGTCCCCGCATGCGGAGGAGCTTGTTCAAGAGGCCCGGCTCCTCGGGGACGCCGAGATCGTCTCGACCGAGGTCGAGATTGCGTTGGGCTGGCTCGTAGTGGACCGGGTTACGGAAGAGTTCTTCTTCGCTCTCGGGCTCGTATTCGTCGTCTACGCGGTCGTCTGCCACAGTCTCCTCCTCTCTTCTCCTGGCCCTGCTTCGGTGG
>JAAYXN010000300.1 GCA_012515885.1 Rhodococcus sp. (in: high G+C Gram-positive bacteria) | reverse complement strand
GCGCAGGGTAAGACGATCGTCATGGTGACCCACGACCGCGACCTGGCGGGCGTGATTCCGCGTGTGGAAGAGGTGCGCGACGGCCAGCTTGTCGCGGCGGACCAGATTGACGCCCGGCTTGTGGCCCGAGCAACCGAGTGATCCGGAGCAGGTGAGCGCGGCGTGCAGGATACTCACGCAGGGAGACATCACGATGAATATCGGGCGGCAGGAACAGTCGGGAATTCTGACATTGGTGCTGGAAGGGCGTGTCGACAGCATCGGGGCAGGAGAACTGGAAGTCGCGCTTGACGAGGCGCTGGAGCAAGGGCATAACAAGCTGGTGCTCGACATGGCTGGCGTGCAGTACATTAACAGCGCAGGGCTGCGAACTCTGGCGGATGCCGTCACGCGCGCCCGTAACAAGGGCGGAGATGTACGGCTGGCTGCGCTGACTCCGCGCGTGGCGAGGGTGTTCAAGATTATCGGCTTCGACCGCTTCTTCGAAGACTATCCCACGGTTGAAGACGCATACTACGGGCTGTAAGCGTCGAGCAGCAAAAAGGATCTGCCAGCCACAATCAAGGCGTGGTAAAAAGCAGCGGGCAGGGAGCGAATTCCCCCGCTGCTTTTCGATTGCGTGCGGCGCAGCCCTATGCCGTGCCGTGCGCTGCCGGTCTTTTTTCGGTTTTGCTTGTGGTTTGTTGTCTGCCGATTGCGACTGAGTAGCGGATACAGACTCGGCAAAATGTTGAGCGAAAAATCGCCCTGCCGACTCCTTATCCTAAGCGAAGACGGCTGAAGATTTCGTGAAATTTGACAAGTTTTTATTTGGTTTTATATCCCAAATAACTCGTTGATGTTATAGTACTCATATTAGCAGAATTATCACGCCTGCTGCGCCGGATTATCGCTCTCGCCGGCTTTGATCCTTTCCATACGTTTTGAGAGAGCTACGCAAGGGAGTTCGATCCATGCGACCGAGAAGTACTTATCGCATCTCCGTCACTCTCGCTGCGGTCCTCATCTTCAGCATGGTTGTGACTCTAGCGCTCGGCGTTCAGGTCAATATGCTGGACGCGGCTGGCGACACGCCAACGCCTGAGCTTGAGACCGCTCTGCCCGATGAGGGCGCCGACAGTGCTCCTGATCCGGTCGATCCTTGCGACGACACGGCGGAAGGCGCTGAGGGCTGTACCGAAGACCCCACGTCACCCCCCGAGTCGACGGAAGGCGACGCTGAGCTAACCGAGAGCCCTCCCGCCGAACCGACCGGGGAATCGCTGGGCGGCGAAGGGAATGATGCGCCCGCCGAGCAGCCCACTGAGGTCGCGACGGAAGCCTCCACCGAAGAGGCTCTCGAAGACTCCGGCGATCCGCCTGCTGATCCCACGGAGGAGCCAGCCGACGAACCCACTGATGCGCCGGTCGACGAGTCGGTCGAGGAGCCACAGCCTGAGGCTTTCAGCGCGCTGGCGGCTCCGATGGCCGCGCCGCTGGCGGCGCTTCAACAGATAACGTCAAGCGCCGGTTTCACCGCCACAATCGGGGCGAACCGCGTTGTGCAGTTCACGGATAATAGCACGGCGGACCAACCGATCACCGGCTGGCTGTGGAATTTCGGCGACGGGGGCTCCAGCACCCAGCAGAACCCGGAACACCAATACGGCGCGGATGGCACGTACGCCGTCTCGTTAACGATCACGCTCCAGGACGGCAGTACGCTTGGGGCGAGTGGCCAGGTCGTGGTCAACAGCTCGCAGACCGGCTCGATGACCTGCGACTTTGACATGCAAGCGCTGGGCGAGACGGTCCCGCTGACGGTCAACTTCATCAACAACAGCCAGAACACGACCTCGTACCTGTGGGATTTCGGCGACGGAGGCTCCAGCTCGATGAGCGACCCGTCGCACATTTATGAGGCGGTCGGGACCTACGACATCACGCTGACCTGCACCGGCCCGCTCGGAACGCTGCAAGCGTTTGGCGAGCTGACTGTTTCGGAGACGCCCGGTAGTGACACGCTGCTGGCGCAGTTCATCGTCAGCCCCACGCGCGGCCCCGTGCCGCTGACCGTGACGGTTGAGGATGTCAGCCTCGGTAATGTGGTGTCGTGGACGTGGTCGTTCGGCGATGGCGCTACTGCAACCGGCGAGGGGCCGCACACCCATATCTACACTGCCACCGGCACGTACACGATCACGCTGACGGTGACCGACTCCGAAGGTAACACCTCGAACGCGACCGGCACGGTCAACGCCGTTTCCGCCGGAACGCGCCCCGAGCCGAGCTTCACCGTATCGCCGCAGCAAGGCGCTGCGCCGCTGACGGTCACAGTGACCGATACGTCGCAAGGCGAAATCGACACGTGGCTCTGGACCTTCGGCGACGGAACGGCTGCCGTTACGGGTGAGGGCCCGCATACGCACACCTACACCTCGAATGGCACGTTTACGATCCGCTTGCAGGTGAGCGGTCCGGGTGGCGCGGGAACTGCGACCCGGCAGGTGGTCGTCTCGCCGCCTGGCGATGAAGTCGAGTCGATCTTCTCATTCCAGATCACGGGCGCGGCGCCCGGCGGCATCGAGGTCTGTTTCACGGACCAGAGCATCGGCAATATCGTCTCGTGGGACTGGGACTTTGGCGACGGCGGAACGAGCACCGCGCAGAGTCCGTGCCACGTTTACGCCGGGCCGGGGAATTACAGCGTTACCCTGATCGTGACCGGCGAGCTCGGCAACATCTCGACCGGGACGCGGATCGTGCCGGTGGTGACCGGAGTCCTCGCGCCGATCGCGGCGTTCAGCGCCAGCAGCACCGATGTCACGGTAGGGACGACGGTTCAGTTCACCAACGAGAGCACCGGCGAGATCGACAGCTACGCGTGGAACTTCGGCGATGGGTTCACCAGCACCGAAGAGAGCCCCTCGCACACCTATAACCAGACCGGCTCGTTCATCGTGGAGTTGCGCGTAACCGGGCCGGGCGGTACGTCTGAGGCCGCGCGGACCACCATCACCGTGCGCGAGGTCGCGCAGTTCGCATGCAACTTCAACGGCACGACGTCACCGCTGCTAAACCAGACCGTGACCTATCGCGCCACGTACCAGGGGTTGAACGGCCGCACCGTTACCTCGCAGTCGTGGACGCTTGGCACAAACGTGGTCAGCAATGGCAACACCTGGGAGACGACCTGGACCACCCCCGGCCAGTTCACGGTGACATACACGGCCGTGCTCGACGATGGGACCGACTGCACCGTCACCAAGACGATCACCGTCGCGTCCGTCAGCATGATCTGCGTCATCAACGGGCCGGGCAACGCGAACGCGTTCCAGGAACGCACCTACACCGCGCAGCTTCAGGGCGGGCCCGGCGGCACGGTGACCTACGCCTGGACGGTGGACGGCCAGCCCTTCGGCGGCAACACACAACAGATCACCGTCATCGCCCCTTCAGGACAAGCCTCTATGACGCTACGGGCGGTGCTGTCCGTCGGCGGCGAGACGGTAGAGTGCGAGCGGTCGGTGACGATCAACCGCGGTGGTGAAGATCGCCTGGTCTGTGACTACACCGGCGACATCACGCCGCTGCTCAACCAGACGATCACCTACACCGGCACGGTCGATGGCTTGTTTACCCGTACCGCGACCTACCAGTGGTTCCTGAATGGGCAGCCGGTCGGCACCAACTCCACCACCCACACCCAACAGTGGACCAACTCAGACACCTTCACGCTCACCTTCCAGGTGACGCCGTCCGAGGGCGAGATCTGCGTGGTGACCAAGACGATCACGGTCAGCACCCTGACGCTGGAGTGCGAGATCGTCGGTCCGTTCCCGGCGCGTGTTGGCATCCCCGCCGTCTATGAAGCCCTGGTGAACGGGCTGGGCGACCGGGCGGCGACCTACGAATGGCAGATCGACGGCCTGCCCGCCGGAAACGCCGCATCCATCGAGCGAACGTTTAACAACACAGGCAGCTTCAGCCTGTTCCTGCGCGTCACAGCCGATGACGGCGACGTGTGCGAAGTCTCGCGCAACATCAACATCGAGATCGGCCAGCGCATCAACGCGATCGCCAGCCCGAATGCGGGCGTCGCGCCGCTGCCGGTAACCTTCACCGCCGAAACGGTCAACATCGACCGCACGACGCTCGTCTGGCACTTCCCCGACGGCTCGACGCAGGCTCGTGAGATCGGCAACTTCACGTTCACGACGCCGGGTGATTACACCGTCCGCGTGACCGGGACCGGCCCGCTGGGCCAGCAGGAAGCGTCGGTTGTGGTGCGCGTCTCGGGGCTCAACGATATCCGCGCGGCCTTCACGCCGAGCACCTTCAGCGGCATCGTCCCGCTGGAAGTCTGCTTCACCGACGGTAGCGTGAGCGACGGTAGCCCGCTGAACGGATGGACGTGGACCTTCGGTGACGGAAGCAGCAGCACCGAACAGAATCCATGCTACACCTATACAGCGATCGGCAACTACAATGTCCGCCTGGACGTGACGAACGTCGCGGGGCTGACGGCGCGGGCGACGAATCGGATCAGCGTGTTCTCGCTCTCGCAGGGCAGCGCGTCGTTCGGCTTCACGATCTTCCCCAATGGGCGGGTGTGCTTCTCCAGCTCCCTGATGGCGGGCGATACGCTCGAACGTTGGGAATTTGGCGATGGCACCACCAGCACCGAGGAAAATCCATGCCACACGTATCCCGCAGAAGGCGACTATGATGTCGCGATGTGGGTGAGTGGCACGGACGTGCACCGGACGATCCGCGTCCAGTTCAACGGGCAGCAAGAGCCGCCGATGCTCCAGTTGACCGGCGCCTGCACGATGACCGGCGCCCTGTTCGTCATCACGAACGTGGGCGGCACGATGCAGGGCCTGGATAGTTACACCGTCACCAACCAGGATGGTCTTATCGTGGCGCAGGGCGAGTTCCAGCTTGGCCCCACGGACAACCAGGCTATCGAGATCACGGGGCCGGGCGTCTTCACGCTGCGCGTCCAGGGAGCCGATCTGTCCGCGGTTGCCAACTGTGTCGAGCTGCCGCAAGTCGGCTACAACGCCGTCTGCGTGGGGCCGGGCGCCGCGAACTTCACCGCGACGAACAGCGGCAGCGCGATGCAGAGCCCGGTTGACTATCAGATCCTGACCGGCGACGGCACGGTGCTGGATGGTGGCAGCTTCCAGTTGGGCGCGGGGCAGTCGCAGACCTTCTCGGTGACCGGCTTCTCGGGCCTGGTGCGGCTGCTGGTTGCCGGCGAGCTGGCGATCGACACGACGTGCGACGATGGCACACCGCCTCCGCCGCCGACGGATCCGCCGCCGCCGACCGAGCCGCCGGCAACGCCACCACCGGCGACGCCTCCGCCTCCGACTGAGCCTCCGACTGAGCCTCCGGTTGTGCCGCCTGGGCCTCCGCCGGTGGAGCCGCCGGATGACATCGTCTGTGGCGAGGTCACCGAGCAGCCGGTCGCAGGTGGCGGTCCTGGCTTCCCGCTGATCGACATGAACCCTGAGTTCTGCGTCGACGAGGAACTGCCGCTGGCAAGCTGGACGCCGATCGAGATCGGCGAGGCAGTCTGCCCCGAGTGGTTCGTCTACCACACGAACCAGACCGGCGACTGGGAGATCTTCCGCTATGGCGACTTGCCGGATAACCCCGACGCGGATGTGAATCTGTCGAAGGGCATCGGCGAGCAGGTCTACGACATCGGGCCGTCGCGCTCGCCCGACGCGGGCTGGATCGCGTTCGCATCCAACCGCGACGAGAACTGGGAAATCTACGTGGCGACGACCGATGGCGAGTTCCAGCAGCGTGTGACCAACAACACCCGCGCCATCGACTACGACCCGGTGTGGTCGCCGGTAGGTGACCGGATCGTGTTCGAGTCGTCGCGCGATGGAAACTGGGAACTGTACGTCGTGGATGTTGCGACCGGCGAGCAGACACGCCTGACCAATAACCCGGCGAACGACCTGAACGCGTTCTGGTCGCCGGATGGCACGCGGATCGTCTTCGAGAGCGACCGCGACGGGCTATGGCAGATCTACGAGCTGGATCTCGCGACGCTCGAAGTGACCCTGATCAGCGACGGCACCGCCAACGACCAGGATCCGACGTACTCGATGGATGGCGAGCGAGTGGCCTTCCGCTCGGATCGGAACGGCGGCACGGGTATCTACGTGATGAACCGGGACGGCACGGAGCTGCTGCAAGTCTCCGACCCGAACGGGCAGGCGACGCTGCCGGTCTTCGCGCCGGACGACACGCTGCTGGCTTATCAGTCTGACCTGAACGGCACGCTCGACATCTACGTCTACGAGTTCGAAACCGAGACGACCCGTCGTGTGACGGAGAACGCCTCACCGAACTACGCGCCGACGTGGTATTGCGACGCGCCGCAGTTGATCCTGACCTCGGACGTGACGGGCGACGCGAACCTGTTCACGACGCCCGCGCTGCCGATCGACGCCGCCCCGGTCACGCTGACCAACGGCGACGGCGTCCAGCTCACAACGAACGAGATGGCGGATCAGCACCCACAGAATGTCCCGTCCGAAGAGAACGCCAGCCGCGAGCGCTCTGTCATCGCGCCGCCGCGCGGGCAGTAATGCGCCGGTCGTTCTCCTGAAAGCATGAATGAAGGGGCCGCTCCCGGCAAGGGGGCGGCCCTTTATTAGCGGTTAGCAGTTAGCTAAGGGCTCAGCGAGTTGTCGAAAAGTAAGGGCATATATCGGCGCGTGCAAAACCTCACCCCTGGCCCCTCTCCACACGTGGAGAGGGGCCAGGGGTTAAGGGGTGAGGTTTTCCCGGCGGGAGTCGCGCAGACCGGCTCGTTTCGATGGATATGCGCTTTTGCTAATCGCTAACCGCTAACCGCTGATGTCATCCCTCCCACACCCGCAGGCCATAGCGGCTGAGGTAAATCGGCAGGCTTCTGTACAGCGGATTGGCCTCTTCGATGGCGTGGATCAGGCGGCGCTTTTCGCTGCTGGTCGGGCCGCAGAGCAGCGTCAGGGATCCGCCGTCCCCGCCCGCGCCGTTGACCTTCCACCCGATTGCGCCGTGCTGCCGGGCGATCTCGATGATCTGGCGCGCGTCTTCGTTGACGAGGTCCGGGTGCAGGTCCGCCTGCGCGTCGGTATTGACGATCATCGCGCGGCCGAGCGCTTCAAAATCCCCTGCGTAGACCGCATCGCGCGACATCTCGGCGGTGCGGCGCAGCGTGGCAAGCGCCTGCTGGCTGGCCGGACCGGACTCTTCAAACTTCTTAATGACCGTCTCATGCACGGCGGACGAGACGTGCGCCTTGCCCAGAAAGACCAGCACCAGCCGCCGCTCCAATTCCCACCAGATCGAGTTTGGCACCTGAATCTGCGAAACGGTTGCGTGAGGGTACTCGAACATCTCGATGAAGTTCACGCCGCCGTAAGCCGCGCAAAGCTGGTCCTGAATGCCGCTTTG
>JAAYXN010000299.1 GCA_012515885.1 Rhodococcus sp. (in: high G+C Gram-positive bacteria) | reverse complement strand
GTCGGTGTTCGCGATCGGCATCATGCCGTACATCACCGCGAGCATCATCGTGCAGCTGCTGACGGTCGTCATCCCCAAGTTTGAAGCTCTTCGTAAAGAAGGGCAGGCCGGTCAGGCCAAGATGACCCAGTACACGCGGTACCTCGCGATTGCGCTGGCCATCTTGCAGTCCACCGGCATCGTTGCCCTCGCGGCACGTGGCCAGCTGCTGCAGGGCTGTGATCTGCCGATCATCGCGGACGACAGCGTCCTCGGCCTGGTCATCATTGTTCTCGTCATGACCGCAGGTGCTGCCATGGTCATGTGGTTCGGTGAGATCATCACTGAACGCGGCGTCGGAAACGGCATGTCGCTGCTGATCTTCGCCGGTATCGCTTCCGGTCTGCCCGCTGAAGGCACCGCGCTCCTCGA
The DNA here is from genome assembly GCA_012515885.1 of Rhodococcus sp. (in: high G+C Gram-positive bacteria). Lineage (GTDB taxonomy): Bacteria > Actinomycetota > Actinomycetes > Mycobacteriales > Mycobacteriaceae > Rhodococcus_F. The sequence continues at coordinate 3,130 of JAAYXN010000299.1, read as the reverse complement.
TAGCCGTGGTGGCCTCGTCTTCGGCCTCATCATGGTTGCCGCGATCTTCGTCATCGCCGGTGTCGTCTTCGTTGAGCAGGGTCAGCGCCGCATCCCGGTTCAGTACGCCAAGCGGATGGTCGGACGCCGCATGTACGGTGGCTCGTCCACGTACCTACCGCTTAAGGTCAACCAGGCCGGCATCATCCCGGTGATCTTCGCGTCATCGCTGCTGTACCTGCCTAACCTGATCGCCAACCTCACTGGCGCCACGCAGGCCGCTGACCCCAACTGGTGGCAGCGGTTCATGAACCAGCATCTGGTCGACCCCAGCAGCCCGGTTTACATGGCGCTGTACTTCTTCCTCATCGTCTTCTTCGTCTTCTTCTACGTGTCCATCACGTTTAATCCTGAAGAGCGCGCCGACGAAATGAAGAAGTTCGGTGGCTTTATCCCAGGTATCCGTCCGGGACGCCCCACCGCGGACTACCTGCACTATGTGCTTAACCGACTCACTGTCGTCGGTGCGATCTACCTCGGTGCGATCGCGACGCTGCCTCACCTCTTCCTGTCCGGCAGCCAGACAGCAACCAGCATCTTCGGCGGTGCTGCTGTGCTGATTCTCGTCAGCGTGGCACTTGACACCGTTAAGCAGATTGAAAGCCAGCTGATGCAGCGTAACTACGAAGGGTTCCTCAAGTGAGACTCGTCCTCCTAGGTCCTCCCGGCGCCGGTAAAGGCACCCAGGCAGCCATTTTGTCGGAGAAGCTTGGCGTTCCGCACATCTCCACCGGCGACCTGTTCCGTGCCAACATCGGTCAGCAGACTGCACTGGGACTTGAGGCGAAGCGTTACCTCGATGCCGGTGACCTCGTTCCTAGCGAGATCACCAACAACATGGTTAAAGAACGCGTCGCCGAGCCTGACGCGGTGGACGGATTCCTCCTCGACGGTTTCCCTCGCACGGTGGATCAGGCTCAGGCGCTCGCCGCGATTCTCGATGAGCAAGACACCCAGCTCGACGCTGTCCTCTCGTTCATCGTTGACGAAGAGGTCGTTGTCGAACGCATGCTCGCTCGTGGACGCGACGACGACAAAGAAGACGTCATCCGCAACCGCATGCGCGTCTACCGCGAAGAAACCGCACCGCTGCTCGATCACTACAAGGAACAGGTAGTGACCGTCGACGCTGTTGGCGAAATCGACGAGGTCAACGCCCGCGCCCTCAAAGCGCTCGGCAAGTAGAAGAAGTAAGTAGGAACAGGCCGTGGGTTTTGGGCGTCGACGCAAGGTAGTGCCGTTTCGCACTGCTGGCGAGTTGGATGCGATGGCTGCCGCAGGCGCGGTAGTTGGCGCAGCGCTGGTGGCAGTACGCGAGGCAGCTAAACCAGGCGTCAGCACGCTCGAACGGGATGCTGTTGCAGAGTCCGTCATTCGCGGCGCCGGGGCTGTCCCGTCGTTCAAGGGCTACCACGGTTTCCCCGGCTCCATCTGTTCCTCGGTCAACGATCGTGTTGTCCACGGGATCCCGTCGGCGAGTGATGTGCTCGCCGACGGCGATCTCGTGTCTATCGACTGCGGTACGATCCTTGACGATTGGCACGGCGACTCGGCGTGGACGTTCGGCGTCGGCAAGCTCAGCGCCGCAGATAGCGACCTCAGTGAGGCCACCAGGCTGTCGATGGAAGCGGGAATTGCCGCGATGATCGCGGGCAACCGGCTCACCGATGTTTCCCACGCCATTGAGTTGGGGACGCGGGCCGCTGAGAAAACACATGGCCGCAGCTACGGCATCGTCGACGGCTACGGCGGTCACGCTATCGGCCGTGAAATGCACATGGATCCGTTCCTTCCCAATGAGGGAAAGCCAGGCAAAGGTCCCGAACTCGTAGTCGGTTCCGTGCTCGCGATTGAACCGATGCTCACGCTCGGTACCTCCGACACCGCGATCCTCGACGACGACTGGACCGTCGTCACCACTGACGGCACTCGCGCCGCCCACTGGGAGCACACGGTCGCTGTCACTGAAGACGGCCCGCGGATTCTGACGCTGCGTCCTTAGCTGCGGTGTGTCGCGGCGAACCGACGGTCGACTTACACCTCGACGGAGACGGTGAACGGTCCGTCATTGATGGATTCGACATACATGTGAGCGCCGAAACGGCCTGTTTCGACGGTGGCGCCCAACTCGCGCAAACGCGCAACCACCTCATCGACTAGTGGTTCGGCCACAGCCCGCGGGGCAGCGGCACTCCACGAGGGGCGACGGCCCTTGACCGTGTCGCCATAGAGCGTGAACTGGCTGATCACCAACAGTGGTGCATCAATATCTGACGCGGACTTTTCGGCAGTCGATGCTGAGTCGCCCGATGCTTGGTCATCAGATTTATGGTCATTCAGGATGCGTAGCGTCCAGACTTTGCGGGCAAGTTCGTGGGCTCGACCGCGATCGTCCGAATGCGTGACACCCACATAAACAACCAGGCCCTGGGTGTTTGGCTGGATTTGTCCGACTATCTGACCATCAACCGTCACCGACGCCCGACTCACCCGCTGCACTATTGCTCGCATAACTGGGCATCTTTCCAGGCCAATTGTTCGGCCCCTACATGGCCGTCGCAGACGCGCTAAGAGGGCGTCTGCCTGCTCTTATTTGGTCGGTGGGCGGTTTTCCCGTAACATTGATTGGCGGTGCGCTCTGCGCTCCGGTTGTCGACGTGCTCAGACCTGGCGTTTTACGACTATCTGAACCTTCAGATGTCGCCAAACATCATGCCCGGGTGCCGCTGCCAGCCGGCAGCGGAAGTCGGTGCGCGTCACACTAACGGAAGACGGTGCAACCTGCACGCGTCATCAACATGGATCGCGGAGGATATGGCTAAGAAAGACGGGGCCATCGAGGTCGAGGGACGAGTAGTCGAGCCGCTGCCCAATGCAATGTTTCGCATTGAGCTCGAGAACGGCCACAAGGTTCTCGCCCACATCAGCGGAAAGATGCGTCAGCACTACATTCGCATCCTCCCGGAAGATCGCGTTGTCGTAGAGCTCTCGCCCTACGATCTCTCACGCGGTCGCATCGTCTACCGCTACAAGTAGAGACTTCCCGGCCATTCCAGGTCGGGTAACAGTGGCCTGCGGTCTTGCTGCAGGC
>JAAYXN010000298.1 GCA_012515885.1 Rhodococcus sp. (in: high G+C Gram-positive bacteria) | reverse complement strand
TAGGCGTTGGAGTTCTTCCTTCGCCTCCCTCTCGGCTTGTTCCTGTTCCTGCTTCTCGCGCAGGCGACGCTCGATCTCCTCCTTGTCCGCCCTCGGATTGATCGGCGAGCCGAGCCACGGCGGAAGCACCCGCAGAATCCCGCCGCGGAGGATGCCGCCAACGATCGCCGGCCACCCAGAAGTGCGGATCGGTGGTTCGGCGTCAGGCCTGAGTTGGACCTCTTGATGCTGATTTCGGGGTTCGGCCGCAGAGATGTGCAGGTCAGGGTGTTTCTTAGTGCTGAATCCGAGCACTAAATCCTGGGCTATCGTCTCTATGTGGCTCCGTATGTGCGCAAGGTGAAGACGGCTTCAGGAGCGACTGCGGTCCAGATCGCTCAGACTGTGAACGGCCGTCGCACGATCGTCGAACACATCGGATCGGCCCATACCGATGCTGAGCTCGCCGCACTGGTCGCGACCGCGAGATCTCGTATCAACGCAGGTCAGGAACACCTGGATCTCGACTTGCCGCCCACGGAGAAGGTTCGATCCGTCGGTGAGGCGGTGATCGCAAAGCACTCGAGCGAGTTGCTGTGGACCACCCTGATCGACGCCTACCAGCGAGTCGGGTTCGACATCGTCGACGATACGACGTTCCGGGCGTTGGTCTGCGCTCGGCTCGTCGAGCCAGCAAGCAAGGTCGACACGATTCGAGTCCTGCACGAGATCGGCATCGACGCGCCGCACCTGTCGAGTATCAAACGTGCCCTCGGGCGCTGCGTCGAGCGTGACTATCGCCGGGATCTGTCTGCGGCATGCCTGGCCCACGTGACCGCCGACGGTGGTCCTGGCGTGGCGATGGTGCTCTATGACCTGACCACGCTCTACTTCGAGGCCGAGCACGAAGACGCACTCCGTAAAGTGGGGATGAGTAAAGAACGCCGAGTCGATCCCCAGATCACAGTCGGGCTGCTGGTGGCGCGCAACGGATTCCCTCTTGACCTGCACGTCTTCGAAGGCAACAAGGCCGAGACGAAGACCCTGATCCCCGTCATCACCGGGTTCATCGAGCGCCACCGGATCGCCGACATGGTCGTTGTCGCCGACGCCGGTATGCTCTCGGCGGCGAACCTCAACGCCCTCGAGGACGCCGGCCTGAAGTTCATCGTCGGCTCGCGCACGTCGAAGGCACCGAAGGAACTCGAAGAGCACTTCGGTGAACGCGGCAACTACACCGCCGACAACGGCGTCGTCGAACTGACCCGCCCAATGGGCACTGGCAAGGATCGGCGTGATCGGCGAGTGGTGTGGCACTACCTGTGGAAACGCGATCAGCGAGACAACCGCACACTCAACGCGCAGATCGAACGCGCCCAACGCGTCATGGACAAAGACGAACCCCTACGCAAACAACGGTTCGTAAAAGTCACCGGCCAACACATCGGACTCGACGAGCAGTCGATCGAGCGCGCTCGAGCCGCGGCCGGCTACAAGGGATACGTCACCAACATCGCACCGACATCCATGGACGGGCATGCCGTCGTCGCAGCGTACCGGGATCTCTGGCAGGTCGAACAGTCATTCCGAATGGCCAAGTCCGACCTCCGTGCCCGCCCGATCTACCACCGCACCCGCGACTCGATCGAAGCCCACCTGACCATCGTGTTCGCCGCACTAGCCGTAGCGCGCGACCTCCAATACGTGACCGGGACATCGATCAAGAAGATCGTACGAAGCCTCCGACCGATCCACACCGCCGTCATCGACATCGACGGGCATCACCTCACCGCCCGCAGCCCCCTCACCGACGACGCGACAGCGATCGTCAACGCGCGCAAGCCCAGGCACTAAGGAGGTCCAACTCAGGTCAGAGTGCGTTAATCCGGTCAGCTCGCCGACCGGATCAACGCACTCTGAGATACGAAGAGCCGGTATATTGCGTCGAATCTGCCCGAACTATTTGAAGCGCCAGAAGGATGGCCAGGAAACGTTGATCTCGCGCTGATCGACGCGGTTCTCTCTATTCGGTCGGTGTATGGAACCTCTGCAGAAACTGGAGTCCGAGGTGCCGTGAATCGGTATCGGCAGGCATCAAATCGGACCAGCTGGGACAATCTTGAGATACTTGGATCATCTGATTCAGTTTGGCTGGAGGCTGTGCTTAGGAACAGGCAAAAGACGGGCGGAGTACCCAAGGCTGAGGTCATAGTCGATGCTGCTTCACGCCTTGCCGGGGCAGGCGTCCACCATGCGAGCGACGTGCACAGAGAATCGGCCGTACAGCGACAGGCCTACTGCGGAACGCGAGGGCTTGGTCCCGTTACATGGGAATATTTCCTGATGTTACTCGGGTACGACGGAGTCAAAGCTGACACTCTCGTGACTCGATTTGTCGCGGATGCTGTGGGGCGCACTCTGAGCCCGACAGACGTTTCGGCCTTGGTCGTTGCGGTGGGGGAACAGATGAACATCACCGCTTCTGCCTTGGATCATTCCATTTGGCGATCGATGAGCAAACCACGCAAGAGCTGACCTAGAATTCTTAGGAGTTGACAGCGTGATGAATATTTGAGCACCGACCTATGGTGACTCGGCAAATCATCCGATGACTATTCACAATGTCTGCCTGCGGGTGCGTTCTGCAGCAGAAGAAGATGGCGCCTATACCGGGTCCTGGCACCCGCTGCCGTCGAAGTTTCGTAGGCCCGGCCCGGCTCTCGCCTCCGTCTACCTTAGCGCGTCATTCGTTACTGTGACGAAGTATCGGCCTGGTCTGTACTGATGCGCGGTACCGTCGAGGTGATCGGAACACTGCCTGAAAGTTGAATTGCTCACAATCGCCGCTGGAATTCGATATTGACAATGATTTGGAGAACTGCAGTCCAATGTGGATTGGAACTGACAAAACTGCAGGAGGATTTACACTACTACTACCGCGACGTGGTCATTCCGATTGGGTGCCGAACGTCCAGCCTGGCGGACATAGGGCAGGGCCTGACCGAAAGGTGGAGCCAGCCGTCGTGCGGTACCGCTGCGACCGGGAAAGCCTGGCTGGCGACTTCGGTCCTGTCCGCCCTGCTGTCTCAACGCCGAGGCCGCGGCATCATCTGGACACCGCGGGTAAGCCGGCCGACGACGGTAGGTCGTCGATTAGCCTGGCACTATGGCAGCCATCGAAAGACTCCAGGTCATCGACGATCTCACTGGTGAGGTCATCGACGATTACGAGACGGTCCTCTGGTCGGTTGGCAGCAGTCGGTATGAGTTCGACACCACCCCAGAGCGGGCGGCGGAGTTTCGCGACCTGATGGCCCCGTACCTGCGAGCCTCACGTCAGGTCACCGCGAACGGTCGAGCATTCACCGCGACGGTCGTCGCTCCGACCGGGCGAGCGGCACGGCGGGTGAGGGAATGGGCGGCCAGGGAGGGGCTGGTGGTGCCGGCGCGAGGTCGGATCCCCGAGGCCGTTCACGCTGCGTTCGTGGCCGCGCACCCATAACTCCACGCCGTCGCCGATCGGGGTCCTGTCCGCGGGGTTGGCGCGTTGCGATGGTGATCAGCGACAGCGAACGAGCCGGAGTCGCTTGTCCGCCGCCGCCGAACCCGTCCCGGCTATTCGATGTTGGACGCCTGACTCCCGGTAGAGGATGCCCGGAAGCCCGGTGGTCCGTGTTCATTGCGGTCAGCGAAAGTACTGCTGGTAGCGGGCATAGGGCACCTGACCGGTGGGGCTGGCTTCGATCGCCCGCACGACCTCCGGAGGGATTGGCGTCCAGTACGCCGGCATCGCCGCGGCGAGGCGGGGACTCACGATGTAGATCAGCGCGAAGTTCACGATCCACAGCGGGGGAGCCATCGACATGCCGACCGTGGTCTTCATGCCGCCCTTGGTGTTGGTGACCAATTGGCCGTCGCCCGAGATCTGCTGCGCGACGAAGCCGAATGGCACCTCGACCGTGTAGGCCGACCGGTAGAGCGCGACCAAGGTGTGGGTCGCGCCGTTGGCGCGCAGCCACTGGCCGACGTATCCGCCCGGTGCGATCAACGTGTTGACCTTGCGGGTCGGTGCGTCTGCGTTCGCGGGACTCTGCAGTTGGCCGCGGGTGTTGACATACACGCCGTAACTGCCGAGCACCGACGGGACCACCTGCCCGTTGATCTTGGACAACATCGGACGGCCGACCGTGTTGGTGAGGATCGCGATGGAAGCGTCGATGGTCTTGGCGGCTTGCCGATCGCCGCCCACGCCGCGACCGCTGACCAGGTCGCGAGCCTGCTTCGGCGACAACGCGTCTGAGCGATGCAGGCCGATCCGCGCCGCGAGCGCGTCGGCGGCCTTCTGCCCGAGGGGTTGGTTGATCTTGCTGGGAGCAGTCGTCTTGGTTGGTGCGACGTACTCGAAGGCCGGGGCACCGGAGAACGGAAGCGCGAACCCGGTGTTGGCTCCCGGTTCGGCGTGGGCGGTCGGGACTCCGGTGAGCGCAAGGAAGCCGACCGTCAGGAGTGAGAATGCGGCCATCGCCCCGGAGCGGTGCCGTCGGTGGTGGTCGCGGAGTGCGCGGGGGAGTACGAGAAGGCGTCGTGAACTGGGCATCGGGGATCCTTCCAGTCGACCTCCGCGCGGCGGGTCAGATCCCGTCTACCTGGCAGAGCCCGATGCGAAGGTGACTTCAATCACACCGTATGGGTGGCGTCAATCGCAAGACTTTGACTATCCGCGGAAGCCCGGTGTCGTTCCATCGGGCTGCGTTCACTCGTCGATGGTCAGGGAAGTCGCGCAGACCTCAGGGTCTGCATTTGTGGCGTGAGCAAGCATGATTTGGACGCATGCGGGAGTGCTGCACGCATACGTGACATCTGCTGTGGTGCCGGGAGGCACCGTTGGAAGGATGAGCACCATGCCTAAGCCCTACTCCCGCGAGTTCCGTTACGACGTCGTCCGCGTGGCCCTGCGACCGCGAGTCGGGCCAGCAGCTCAAGCAGATCGCCGCAGACTTCGGCATCAGTGAGTCCTGCTCGCGAACTGGTTCAAGCAAGTCGATGTCGAGGACGGCATCAAGCGCAGGCCGATAGCCGCGGCCAACTTGTCGCAGGCGAGTCTGCCGGGCCCTGAAGCTCGCCTGCCAGCCCTACTACATGGCTCGCCGCACGGGTGATCGTCACCGAGCTCGTGAGGATCTATCGGGTGAACGCGTTGTTCGGTGCGCACCGCGACAGCCCCGAGTCCGAAGGCATAGGCTCCGAGCGTGAACCAGGGACCGATTCGCTTCAACGCCATCGCGGCACATCGTTACGGCCGTAAGCACAGTGATCCGCCTGGATCGAACCAGTGGGACGATTCGAATGCTTCCGGACGCGTGGTGATCGCGATCCACGGTATGGCGATGGACAGTGCGACGAGCTGGTTCACTCTCGCGCCCCTGCTGAGCCAGTCGGGGTTCCGGGTATTCACCTTCGACTACGGCCGGCACGGCCAGGGCTGGCTCGCTCGGCCCCGTGGCCGCGGCGACGGCCTTCCCGGGGTGGGTCATACCGCGCGCTGCGCTGAAGAACTGAACGACTTCGTTGACCGGGTCATCTCAGCTACAGGCGCGGAGTCGGTTGCGCTCGTGGGGCATTCGTTCGGAGCGCTGGTGGCCCAGTACTACCTGCTTCGATGTGACGGGGCCGCCCGCGTCAGTCACTTCGTCGGATTGGCGCCGACGGTGCACGGAACCACCTTCAACGGATTGTTGCGTGTGCCCGGAGCGCCTCGGCTCGGTGCACGACTGGTCGGTGCCAACATCGCCGAACAGGCGGTCGGCTCGGATCTCCTCACGGAGCTCTACCGAGACGGGGACACCGCGGACGGGGTTCACTACACCGTCATCAGCCCCAGGTGGGATGAGTTCACCACGCCTGTCCGGGCCCAGAGACTCGAGGGCGCCACGAATCTTCGCCTGCAGGGATGGGCCGAGCACGTGCTCATGCTCTACACCCGGGAGGCGCTGGAACGTGTGGTCGCTGCTCTGAACTGATGTGGTGGCAACCACGGACGAGCTCAACCTGCGACGCCTCCTGCGCACTTCGTCGGAGAGTTTTCACGGAAACAGTGCCCAGTTACGTCACTGTGATGACAAGGGCGCTCGGCTGCCGTGGCGAGGTATCGATGGGAACGTAGCGGAAAGTCCTCGGAGTTCAACCCGCTGACCTGCGGATTTGACCTTCGGTGTTTGTGTGCGTAACTTTCTTCGAGTCGGAGCGGCAAGCCCGCGACGAAATCCCCGGAGAAAATCACCGCGATGCAAGTCGCGGAAGTGCTCCGTGGGACCGGCCGCCGGCCGGGATCTGAAAGTCAACGGAAACCCAACGGAATCCAACGATTTGCAAGTCTCGGAATCGCGGTGCTAGGCTGGAAAGGTCGCCCAGAGATGGACGGCTGCAAGATAATTTCAGATGTCTGCTGGAGTTCGGCTGGGTTGTGCCTGGTTGGTGCTGGTGGGTGTGTGTTCTTTGAGAACTCGATAGTGTGTTTTGGATTTCTTGTGCCACAAGATTGATTTTTTTGTG
>JAAYXN010000297.1 GCA_012515885.1 Rhodococcus sp. (in: high G+C Gram-positive bacteria) | reverse complement strand
TTCGACGGTAGCGAGCGAGTGCTCATCAAGGCGCACCTTCGCGTACGTCAGATCATCGTCGTTGGGCAGCACCAACGCTGCTGGCGCGACGTCGACGGCGGTGCGCTCACCGTCGATATCGACGTCGATCCGGGAGACCCGTTCGATGGTCCCGTCCGGGGCCTCTTCGTACCGTCCAATCGCAATCCGATGGGGCCGCGGATCGGTTTGCACAATCGCATCGCCGTCCCACGACACCGTGGACATCCCGGTGGTTTCCAGCCATGCCCGTGACCATTCGCGGAGGTCGCGTCCCGACGACTCGCTCAGCGCCGTCAACAAATCGTCAAGGGTGGTGTTGCCGAAAGCATGATCGCGGAAATACTGCTGGGCGCCACGGAAAAATGCGTCGCGTCCCACATACGCCACCAGTTGTTTGAGGACGCTGGCGCCCTTCGCATACGTGATTCCGTCAAAGTTGAGTTTGGCGGCTTCGAGATCATCGATCGTCGCGACCACAGGGTGCGTCGTAGGCAGTTGATCTTGGACGTACGCCCACGCTTTGCGTCGGTTAGCGAAAGCCACCCACGCGTCGGAAAACTCGGTGGCCTCAGCGCAAACGAGCGATCCCATGTAGTCGGCAAAAGACTCCTTCAGCCACAGATCGTCCCACCAGACCATGGTGACGAGATCACCAAACCACATGTGCGCCATCTCATGCGCGATGGTGTTAGCTCTGCGTTGACGCTGATCGGCCGTCGCTGTACCTCGGAACACGTAGGCCTCAGTGAAGGTGACGCAACCAGGGTTTTCCATAGCGCCCAGGTTGTATTCGGGCACGAACACCTGGTCGTACTTGCCGAACGGATACGGGTACTCGAAGGCACGCGAGTAGAAGTCCATGCACTGCCTCGTGACGCGCACAATATCGTCGGCATCAAGCGAAGACGCGAGGGACGCGCGGCACAGCACACCCAACGGCACCTCCAGTTCGCCCTCATCTTCTCCGCCCCCGCCTTCACCATCCCCATCTTCACCATCCCCGCCTTCACTGGGCCCATCTTCTCTAGGCCCGCGCCAGACCGCATCAACACGGTGATAGGGACCCGCGACGATTGCGGTGATGTACGTCGAGATCGGCAGGGTCTGTTCAAACGTGACGCATTCCCCGCTGCGCAGCGCGATCTGCTGGTTCGACAGCACTTCCCATGACTGTGGTGCCCACACCACGAAAGTGAATCGACCCTTGAGGTCCGGCTGTTCAAAACACGCAAACACTCGACGCGCATCGGCCGGTTCGTACTGGGTGTAGAGGTACGTGGCGTCATCGACCGGGTCGGTGAAGCGGTGTAGCCCTTCCCCGGATCGGCTATAGCGCGCGTGAGCATCGACCGTGACGGTGTTCTCGCCCGCTAGCCCACTGAGCCGAATCCGGGCACCGTCATAGTGCACCGGTATCTGCGTGCCGTTAACGGTGACGCTCTCCACACTCTCGCCGATGAAGTCCAACCACGTCGTATCGCTCAGTGACGAAAATTCCACGGTCGTGCGGGTCGGAAAGCTGGCGCGTTCGCTATTCGGGGCACCGCGCAGATCCACTTCCACGCGGTAGGAGCGGACAGCGATATCAGCGGCGCGACGCGACGTTTCTTCGCGAGTGAGGTTCGCAGTGTTCACCGACGTGATACTGCCATCTAGCGCACCACGTCAGTACAAGATCACAGGCAGTGCACGATTACGAGCAGTGCACGATCACTAGCCGTTGTATGCCCACACTGACACCCAGTCGACTTCGAGGTTGCCGTTGCTATTGCCGTTGCCGTTGGTTTCGGTTTGCAGCTGCCAGCGCATCGGACCGGAAGGCACCCAGTCTGTGCTGTCGAGAACGACCGCGTCATCGAGCAGGTAGCGGATTCGGCCGGGGCTCCATTCGATCGTGTAGGTGTGCCAATCGGTGAATCGGGCACCCACATCGATGGCCACTGCTTGGCAGCCCACACATGAGCCCGCACCCGCGTAGTGATGGAAGCCGCCTGCTGTTGCGTTCAAAGGCCCTTCGGGGAAATCGAACTCGCCGTCCACTGGCCAGCGTTCTGATTGCGGCCACAGCAGCCAGGCGACGTAGTACTCACTCATGCCGGGTTTGGTGACGCGCATCCGGGCCGAGTACCGCCCGTACGTTTGGTACTGGCTGACACCGTCGATGAGTGGTGACGGGTTGGCGCCTGCCGGTATCCCGTCGACGCGTCGTAGATGGAAATCGAGCACTCCGTTGCGCACACTCAACACGGCATCTGGCCGATAGGGCCGCTGCTGGTAGGTGTCTCGATAGCACCGCGGGTAGGTGCGCCACTTCTGTCCCTGCGCGCCGGTGTACACGATGTTGTCGGGTGAGCAGTCGTTTGCCCACGATCCGGTGGGCGCGTCGAGGGTGAAGTCGTCGGCGAAAATGTGTCGCCATCCGGGCAGGTTGCCTGTCGGCATCGCGACACCGGAGGGCTGCCCCGGTGGGTTGGGGCCCGGCGGCGTGGTCGGGTCGAGGGTGACCGTCCACTTCTGCGACGCGTTGCCGCTGGCACAGCGCTGCATGCGGGGCGTGCCGGAGACTTCTGCGACGCACAGGTTCCCGGCGCGGGACCGTATCGTCCCGTCGCCTGCGAGCTGCCACTGCTGCCCGACTACTCCTGTGCAGCGTGCGATCTGAAGTTCGCGTCCGGACGCCATGACGCCGCCTACTGGTTGGAGGCAGAAGCCTTGAACGCGGGCGGTTCCATCGGGCGCTGTGGTCCACAGTTGTGCCGGTGTGCCGTTGCATTCGTACAGCTGGATGGGGTTGCCGTGCTCAGCAACTCCCCAGCGATTGTCGACGCAGAGCCCGGTGCTTTGTGAGCGGACCGAGGCAGGGGTGTCCTGAGCTTGGGCCGGTGCGGTGAGCACAAGCCCTGCCAGGGACATCGTTACCGTCGCTATAAACAACTGTCGTAGCGTGCTTTTCGCACCTTGTGAGCGCATGCGAGAACGCTAACAACTTTCAACTACATTCCAGGCCGGAATGATTGAAATTTAAGCGAGGGTCTGCGATGGGCTCCCGCCCCGCTATCAATCGTCGCGATCGACTCCACCGGGGCTAGCTAACGCATTCTCATCAAGATCGGAACGTCGAATCATGGTCATTGCGACGATCCCCGCG
>JAAYXN010000296.1 GCA_012515885.1 Rhodococcus sp. (in: high G+C Gram-positive bacteria) | reverse complement strand
TCCAGTACGAACTCAACGAGCTAAGCCCCGAACACCACCGTGAGATCAGGGCGATCCGCCGCTCCATCACCCAGCGTTTCCTTGACATCGTCGAGGCGGGCATTGCCTCCGGAGAGTTCACCGTCACCGACGCCGAAGGCACCAACCTGGCACTGATGTCACTGTGTGTCGATGTCGCACGGTGGTTTCCCGCCGGCGCCTACACCGACGCCGATGTCGTCGCGGCCCGCTACGCCGACCTCGCGATGCGTCTCGTCGGCGCTGACTAAGGCCGCGACTTCGCGCGGCGCCATGACCTGCACGCGCGTCGTACTCGCCGCGAAGGGGTTGCACCTCCACGCCGAAGGTGCCTCGGTCGAGCAGGAGTGTCCGAATATCCTCGGCGAGGCTCTGCGTCTCGCCGTCATCGTCGGGCTGGCCGACCAGCGCTGCGTTGCCACCGATGATGTCCACACCGCGGAAGTGCGGTGTGGTTAGCCACCACAACAGCGTTGCTCGCCGATTGACTGGGAGATCGACGAGTTTGGCATCGTCGTTGGCGAAGATCGTGGCTGGCGGAGTGGCCAGATCGATTGCTTCGATTCGGCCCCCGCCGCCAAGTTCGGAGTACCACCGGATCGGAGGCAGTCTCGGTACGCTGGTGTGATGGAGCAGCGACTTCCGGACGGCCTTTCCTTGCTTATCCGCACGGACTTCTCCGACGAGGGTGCGTGGCGGGAGGTGCTGCACGCGACGGCAAGCGGAGACGAGCCGTTCTATCCACAGTTCGTCGTAGTCAACGACCAGCAGTTCGACGGGGTGGGTGTGGATGCGCTCATCGATGTCGTCCGAGACGAACCGAACTATCGATCGTATGTGTTCGTTGCTGACCGCCGAACGATGACTGATCCGGAGCATCCAGTGTTGGTCGTTCGCACCGTCGAAGATGTTGACGGCACTCCGCCGGGGCAGACTTTCCGGGTGACGCAGCCCGAGATCGAGAGTGTCGAAGCGAACTTGTCGATTGCGAATCAGGATTTTCGTGATTTCGTCGAGTTCGCTGGCAAGGACGGTGTTTTTCGGGGCTTTCCTGCCGCTCCGAAGAAGGCTTCAGCTGTCACGTTTTCGGTGGATGATCTGCGAGAACTCGTTGCGCGTAAGCGGGATATTCCGGTGTTCGCTGCGCTTCTGCAGGATCTCACGGTAGATGTTCACGCCCCGTCGGTTGTGCGTGCTCTTGCTGTTGACGTGGACGTTTATCGGGGAGCAGCGGAGAGATCTACGGGTGGTTGGGTGAACGAGTGGGTGGAGGAGTTCGTTCGCGATATCGACGGGGTGAGGGCTGCCGATTCGCTTCAGGTGTCCTTGTTCGGGCGCTATGGGTGGAACGTCCTCCTGGATTCCGCAACGTCGGAGCCGATCGCGGCTTACAAGCAAGTGAGGGTTTAAGCGGAGACGTGAATGAGCGGGTGGCCGAAAGTAGTTCAGTTTCGGCCACCCGCTCATTCAGTCCTTCTATCGGTGTCAGGAGATGGCGAATTCTCCGATGACGGTCTGTCCGTCCTGGTTGTAGAGGGAGATGGTGCGGTTGCCGGGGGTTTCCGCGAGGGCGGCTTCGGGGGTGTTAGCTACGCCGCCGAGTGCGGCCTTGTCGATGTAACCGACCTCGCCGTTGGTGCCGATCGCGGCGACCAGGTCGGGAAGGTCGGAATCGGCTTCGATCCTTCGCCTGAGCCGAAGGACTGGCCGCGGGCGTTCACTCCGGAGTCCACCTCGATGGATTCGGGTGCCTGGGCGGCTCGCGCACCGAGGGCGGTGGGGGCTTCCCAGTACAGTGGGTCGGTGGGGAAGGTGACGTATTCGCGGTAGGCGTTGGTGCCGTTCCACGCTGCTACGAACCCGTGGCTGTTGTACCAGCCTGCCCCCAAGTGTTGAGGACGAACGAACGGGAGCTTCCATCGCTGCCGCAAAGGGTGCGGCTTGACTCACTAAAAGTGCCCGCGAAACGCTCCCGGTGCCTCATATAAAAAAGCCCGCGAAACGGTGAGCGTTAACGACATGGAAAGTGAGTCAAGCCGAGGGGTGTGTGGACACCCCCGGCGGGGCTAGGCTGGAAACCATGCCGGACGAACAGGCACGCACGCCGGAACGAGATCGGGATGAGGCCGGGCGCCCCCTGAACTCGAGGCCCCGCGATGGTCTGGGCCGCCCCCTCCCACGCAGCGCCGACGGAGTGCCGCGTATCCCCGAAGACCTTCAGCTTCCCCCAGAAGAAGCGATCCTCGAAGCGCAGCGACTATTCGACTCCAACATGCCGTTTCATGCCCACGAAATCCTCGAAGGCGTATGGAAAAGCTCTCCGGATGATGAGCGTGATCTGTGGCAGGGACTCGCTCAGCTTGCCGTCGGCCTCACGCATCTATTGCGAGGCAACGACACCGGCGCGCGTTCCCTTCTGCAGCAGGGTCACGACCGGATTCGGCACTACGCCATCGACCCGCCGTACGGGCTTGATGTTGCAGGTTTGACGACGTGGGCAGAGCATCTGCTGACCGAGATTGATCGCCCCGAACCCCTACCCGTCATCCCCATCCCCCAACTGCGAATTCCCTAACCCGGCCATGACAACTATCCCCATGTTTCCGCTGGGCAGTGCGCTACTACCTGGGCAATTGCTGCCGCTCAATGTGTTTGAGCCGCGCTATCACCAACTTGTCCTGGACTGCCTCGCTTCCCCGGAAGGGCCCGTATTCGGGGTCGTGTTAATTGCCCGGGGCAGCGAAGTGGGTGGCGGCGACGTCCGCAACGATGTGGGCGTACTCGCACGCATCGAGCAGCACACCGCCCTCTCTGAAGGTTCACACGAATTGCGATGCCGGACACAAGAACGCATACGCGTACGAAAATGGTTGCCAGACAACCCCTATCCGGTCGCTGAGGTTGAACTGTGGTCGGATGAGAATGCGGGCACCCAAACCGTGGACTACGAGTTCCCGGCACTCGTTGAACGCATCGAGCTGCTCTACGGATTGCTCAATCGTCTTGCACGTCAACGCGGAAAGGTACCGCCATCGCCGCCCACGATCGCACCGTTCCGGGGCTCACTGGGTACACGTCTTTTTGAACTTGCCGAATTGATTCCGATGGGCGACGCCGACAGGTACGCGGTGCTCTCTGCGCCCGGCGCAGACGAGCGTCTACGTGTAGTCGGCGAAGCGCTAGAAACCGCGATTGACATGGTTAGATTCCGGCTTGGCTAAACCACACTGCGGAGGTCCCCTGTGCCCGAACGCTTGGCTAGCTTTACCCACGATTCTCTGAAATTCACTGTCCGCGACGAGGGACCACTCGATGGCGTTCCGATCGTCCTGCTACATGGTTTTCCACAAGATTCGCGCAGCTGGGAGGCGGTGGTCCCCCTGCTCCACAAGGAGGGCTATCGGACGGTGGCACCCGATCAGCGCGGATACTCGCCCGGTGCCCGGCCAGCTCGCCGACGCGACTATCGCGGTGAAGAACTTGTCGGCGATGTGGTTGCACTGATCGAGGCTCTCGATGTTGGGCCGGTCCACCTCGTCGGCCATGACTGGGGTGCGGCGGCGGCATGGCAGACCGCGAATATGCACCCGGAGCTGGTGCGCACTTTGAC
>JAAYXN010000295.1 GCA_012515885.1 Rhodococcus sp. (in: high G+C Gram-positive bacteria) | reverse complement strand
TCAGCACGGAGCCCGTCGAAGCCCCGTAGCTTTCCCTGTTCCAACCCCTGTGCCCTCCACCCAGAAATTTCGGGTGGAGGGCACAGGCGTCTTACGCCCCGGCGGCGACCTGGACGCTCACGCCGCCGATCTCCACGACATCTCCGTCATGAAGCTGGCGGCCGCGGCGGGTTTCCACTTCCCCGTTGACGCTCACCAGGCCGTCAGCAATGACTTCTTTAGCCTCCGCACCGGACTCGATGAGGTTGGCGAGTTTCAAGAATTGGCCGAGCCGAATCGACTCGTCACGAATATGCAGGGTGTCGGACATGCCTTCTATCTTGCACTTCGCTCCGAAATCGGCGTGCGGCGAGCACACTAGAACCGAGCCGCCTGTGCCGGAACCGCCGGAAGGATCGGAAGACCTGATGTCGACAACCTCAGACACTTCAGCTTCACCGAGTGCCCCACAACCTAGCGACGCGGAGTCCGCGCCGCGCAGCGGGATTCCCTCCGAACTGCGCCGCGCCGCCACCGTGACCCGTCGACAACGACGGCGACGCACACGTCTGTATCAGGTTCCCCACATCGCGGGTCTGATCCTGGGCGTCTACTCCGTGGTGGTGTTCGTGTGGAGTTTGTCTCCGACACTGCGGCACTTCATACACACACCCCGAGTGTGGTTGGACACCTATCTTTTTGACGCACCTGACACCAGCTTCTCGTTTGCCGTCGTCATCGGCCTGCTGGCCGCAGCGATCGCCAGCCGCAAACGGATCGCGTGGTGGATTCTGACGATCTACCTCGTTGCTTTCGCGATCATCAACGGCATCGAAATGGTCGTTGACCGCAGCGTCAGTGCCGGAATCGGCCTGGTTATTCAGTTGTGCGCCATCGGTTTCCTCGTTGCGGCGTACAACGAGTTTTACACCCGGGTTCGGCGCGCGGCCGCACTGAAAGCGCTCGGTGTCCTGGTCGTCGGGCTGATCATCGGCACCCTCCTCGGCTGGGGGCTGGTGGAAATTTTCCCCGGCACCCTGGCACCGGGTGAACGTTTCTTGTGGGCGGTTAACCGGGTGACAGCCCTGGCCGCCATCGACAATGACCAGTTCTCTGGTCGCCCTCACGGTTTCGTCAACACCCTGCTCGGGCTGTTCGGCGCGATCGCGCTGCTCGCTGCCGTCATCACCCTGTTCCGCTCCCAGCGTGCCTCCAACGCCCTCACCGGCTATGACGAGTCTGCGTTGCGGGGCCTGCTGCAGCGGTACGGCGCCGAGGACTCACTCGGCTACTTCGCGACGAGGCGCGATAAGGCCGTCGTATTTTCGCCAGACGGGCAGGCTGCCGTCACCTACCGCGTCGAAATGGGCGTGTGTCTGGCCAGCGGCGACCCGATTGGCGACCCCGAATCGTGGCCGGATGCGATCGAAGCCTGGCAGACCCTGGCAACCGGATTCGGTTGGGCACTCGCGGTCATGGGTGCCAGCGTCGAGGGCGCCACCGCGTATCACCTAGCCGGCATGAATGCGCTGCACCTCGGCGACGAAGCCGTGCTGGTCACCCGAGAATTCAGTCTCGCGGGACGAGATATGCGCCAGGTACGCCAGGCTGTGAGCCGGGCTCGACGAGCCGGTTTGACGGTGCAGATCCGTCGACACCGCGACATTCCACAATCGGAAATGGACGAGGTGGTGCGTATCGCGGACGCCTGGCGTGACACTCAAACTGAACGCGGATTCTCGATGGCGCTCGGGCGTCTCGGAGATCGCCTCGACGGCGACTGTGTACTGGTGGAATCCCGTACGGAGCACGGCGATATCGTCGCGATGCTCTCCCTCGTGCCGTGGGGGCCGCGGGGGGTGTCACTGGATTTGATGCGCCGCGATCCGCACGCCCCCAACGGTGCCGTCGAACTGATGGTTACCGAACTCGCTACGCGCTGTGACGATTACGGCATCTCCAAGATTTCCCTCAACTTCGCGGTGTTCCGTTCAGTATTTGAAGAGGGCGCCCAGATCGGTGCCGGTCCGGTACTGCGAATGTGGCGCTCGCTGCTGCTGTTCTTCTCCCGCTGGTGGCAGCTTGAAGCCCTCTACCGCTCGAATGTGAAATACCGGCCAGATTGGGTGCCGCGGTACCTGTGCTTTGACGACAACCACCAGTTGCTGCGCGTCGGGTTCGCGTCCGCGGCTGCGGAAGGTTTCGTGTCGCTGCCGCGGTTTGGTCGCCGCCACGCACGTGAAGCGGTCGATCACACCGGCACCCAAGAATCGTTGACTCCCCGCATCATTGCCACTGAAGGACTCAACGCTGATGGCAGCCCACCAGAATTCGAGCCCATCCCCGAAGCATCCACTTCAAAGCGGCCCGAGCAGGTGCGGGTCCGCATGGCCAAACTCGAAGCGCTCGAAGACGCCGGAATCGACCCCTACCCGGTGGCGTATCCGCCGACGCATTCCGTCGGCGCCGCCCGGATGCTCCCCGACCGCACCCGGGTGCGCCTCGCCGGACGTCTCCTGCGGATCCGCGACTACGGCGGCGTCGTCTTCGCGCTACTGCGGGACTGGTCGTCAGACATTCAAATCCTTGTTGACGCTGAACATGTCGGTGCCGATCGCACCGCCGAATTTGCGTCCGAGTTTGACCTGGGTGACCTCATTGAAGTCAGTGGCGCAATGGGACGCAGTCGCCGCGGCGAACAATCACTGCTGGTCAGCGACTGGCATTTGATCGGCAAGTGCCTGCATCCACTACCGGATAAGTGGAAGGGCCTGTCCGACCCGGAAGCGCGAGTGCGCCAACGCTACGTCGACCTCGCCGTCAACGACGAATCCCGCCAGCTCCTTGAACAGCGCAGCGCGATCGTGCGGTCGCTGCGTGATTTCCTGGGTGGACGCCAATTCCTGGAAGTGGAAACACCGATCCTCCAGCGTGTGCACGGCGGCGCCAACGCGGCACCGTTCATGACCCACATCAACGCCTACGACCTGGATCTGTATTTGCGGATCGCACCAGAGCTATTCCTCAAACGGCTCTGCGTCGCCGGTATGGAAAAGGTGTTTGAGATCGGCCGCGTCTTCCGCAACGAAGGCGCCGACTTCAAACACAACCCGGAGTTCACGATCCTCGAAGCCTATGAGGCACACAGCGACTACGAGAAAATGATGGTGCTGTGCCGCGAGTTGATCCAGAACGCCGCAACCGCCGCGCATGGCCGCGAAATCATTCTCCGTCCCGGCCCCGACGGCGAGATGGTGGAGATCGATATTTCCGGCGAGTGGCCCGTCAAAACGCTCCATGAAGCCGTGTCCGAAAAGATCGGCACCACCATCACGTCGGAAACCCCACTGGGCGAGCTGCGGGAAATCTGCGAAGACCTACAGATCGACTACCCAGCTAACGGGGATGCGGGCGCCGTCGCGCAAGAAATGTATGAGGCGCTGGTCGAAGACCAGACCGAATTCCCCACCTTCTACACCAACTTTCCGACGTCGATGTCGCCGCTCACTCGGCCACATCCGACGATCCCCGGCGTCGCTGCGAAATGGGATTTGGTGGCGTGGGGCGTCGAATTGGGCACGGCCTACAGTGAACTCACCGACCCCATCGATCAGCGTCAACGCCTCACCGAACAGTCACTGCTCGCAGCAGGCGGCGATGAAGAGGCCATGGAAGTCGACGAGGATTTCCTCGAAGCGCTTGAGTACGCCATGCCGCCTACCGGCGGTTTGGGGATGGGTGTAGACCGGTTGGTCATGCTCATTACTGGCGGCAGCATCCGCCAGGCCCTGGCCTTCCCGTTCGTGAAGCCCCGTGAAGATTGACCGCGATGTTCCACGTGGAACCGGGTTGGGATAGCCAGGTGGTGCGGCGGTGACTCGGCCCGGTGAGGTGGTCGCGGGCGCCTACGTCATCGATGAGGGGGCGGGCCTGCCGGTCATGCTGTGCGGCGGGCTTGGGGGCAACTGGTTCGACTGGACGGGTACCGCGGCCGCACTGGTCGAACGTGGTTGCCGCGTGTTGAGTATTGAGCGGCCCGGGTATGGGTTGGGGCCTGCGCCCACCACCGACCCGGATCTGCGCGCCGAGGTCAACCGCATGCGCAGCGTGCTCGACGCCCTGGGTGTAGGGGAACGGGTTGTGGCGGTGGGGCATTCGCTGGGAGCCATTTACGCGGAAGGTTTCGCCCGCCTGTATCCCCATCGCACCCGGGCGCTGGTGCTGCTTGATGCGACCGTCACCATGCGGCCGTGGCGGTGGGTGCCGACGCATCTGCGTGTTGCTCTCGCGCACCGCGTCGGCAAATCGGTGGGCGGCACGCCCGTCCAGAGTGCACTCGCACCTGCTGCCCGCGCGGTTCTGAATCAGTCGGAGCCACCCGGCGGGTATTCCGATGAGCAGGCCCGCGATATTCGGCGCACTTTCCGTGATCCGCTGTACCTGGAGACTTCGCTCGTGGAAAACGCGTCCTATCCGCTGTTGGCGCGCCAACTAGCGCAGCTCCGCGGAGTTGAACCACTAACTGCGCACACCGTCGTCGCAGCTGCTGACACTGGACGGCGCACCCCATGGAGCGCCGTGTGGCTGCGGCGTCAACGCACCTTTGCGCGATTTTTGAGAGCCGAATTTGAGGTCGTCACTCCGGCCCGCCATCACCTGATGATCGATCAACCC
>JAAYXN010000294.1 GCA_012515885.1 Rhodococcus sp. (in: high G+C Gram-positive bacteria) | reverse complement strand
CGGGTGCGTGCCCGTCTGCACCGCGTACTGCTCGGCAGGCAAACCGAAAGCGTCGTAACCGAGGGTGTGCAGCACGTTGTGACCGAGCATCCGGTGATAGCGCGCGTAAACGTCGGTGGCGATGTAGCCGAGAGGGTGGCCGACGTGCAGTCCAGCGCCCGACGGGTACGGGAACATGTCTTGAACGAACAGCTTGTCCGCAGGCAAGTCACCGGCGAGGTCACCGACCGGGTTGGGTGCGTTGAACGTGCCGTTGTCGATCCAGCTGTCCTGCCACCGCTGCTCAATGCGGCCAGCGAGGTCCGCGCTGTAGCGGTGCGCGGGGGCAGCGTCAGTATCGGGTGCGGCGGGGGTTTGGGGCTCGGTCACGTTTACCAGGGTAGAGCGTCTCGATACCCGACCTCACCTGCCCTTGGTCGCACGCGTTATCCTGGTCGGGTGTTGATCGTGTCCATCGTGCTTTTCACCCTCGCCATCGTGGTGGCGGGTGTTGCCGTTGCTGGGCTCACTCAGCGCCTGCCACGTAACCGTTGGGCTGGTGTCCGCACCCCCGCAACGCTGCGTGATGACGAAACATTTGCCCTGGCCAACCGTGTTGCCGGGCCCACTCTCCTCGCTACCGCTGGCCTGTTCGTGATGGGTGGCCTCGGGGCTCTGATCATTGGCGGCCCACTGGGTGCCGGGGTGGCTGTTGGCGCCGTGATTGTGGGCGCGCTGACCGCTGGAGCTGGGGGAATGCTGGGCGCTAAAGCGGCAGCGGCCCTGCCCACACCGGATACCGGTGCCTGCGGCAACTCGTGCGGCGGCTGCTCCCTCAAGAGCACCTGCGCCCCGTAACCCTGCAGCTAGGACGCCGTCAGGTATTCGATCTCTGGCTGCGCACATCCGCAATCATCGAGTTCCGCGCACGCCGTGACCAGCCGGTGCCGATCACCAGCAAGTGACACGCACTGCGGATCCGTGCATTCAGCAAGCGCATCGCGATGCTCAATCAACGTGCCATGGCAGTGATCGATGTCCGCGGCGCAGTCGCGGCAAGAAAATGCAGCGCCGTCGCGTACTGCTGAGATACCTGCCGAACCCAAACCCTCGTTCATTTCGCCCACCTCTACACGTCAGATAGCGGTCACCGAAACCTTGATACCACCGGCCACCGACAGCTTCAGCGACCAGCGTGGGTGTGTTGAGGTTAGTTCCGCTCGACGTCGATCGGGTGGGTCGCGAGCATCGCCAACGGCAGCGGTTGACGACGCAGAACCGCAGCCCACATGTCCCGCTGAGGTGGGCTGACCACGTCCTCAGGCAGCGCGGAGATGACCAGCCAATCGTCGTTGTCTAGCTCGCCATCGAGTTGGCCCAGCGTCCACCCGGAGTAGCCGACGAAGAACCGCAGCCCCGTCACCATCGGCGCAATCAGCTCGGGCTCTGCGCTGAGGTCCACCAGCACCACCCGGCCGTGGATGCGGCGCACCCCCTCCATCATTGATGCGTCCACCCCCGGGCGGACCGTGGCCAGGCACAACGCGGAATCGTCCTTGACCGGGCCGCCGCTATAGAGCGTCGACGGGTGCGCGGCCAGCGGCGCCCAATTAGGCAGGACACTATGCACCGGCTGTTCACTAGGGCGATTGAGGACGACCCCCAAACTGCCGCCCTCGTTATGTTCAATCACGTACACGACGGTGCGACGGAAGGTGGGATCAAGCAGGGTCGTCGCGGCAACTAAAAGACTGCCGGGACGCACGATGGGATCAGCAGATGCAGTGGTGTCCTCAGGCTCGTCTGCGTGCGTCACCTAGTCATCATGGCACCGCTCACGAGTCGATGTGGCCGCACTTGCACAAGAGCACAATCGCCTTGCGAAGAATCCCCAGGTATAGCCGTCGCATCGTTATTGATTGAAAACCTGACAGTGCGTGCCGTCTCACCGAGTTGGTTGCAGGCACAATTTGATGAGCCTGCACCTGCACTCCGCGGGCCGGATACGCTCGATAGGTGAATTCGGGGCGCGGTAGTCGACGGCAAGCGGCGCGAAATGCCCTTCACACTCTGCGACATTCGCCCGGGCTTGGACGGCTCACGACGGTGCGGTTCTCCAGCCAGTTCGGCGACGGCATGTTTCAGGCGGCGTTG
>JAAYXN010000019.1 GCA_012515885.1 Rhodococcus sp. (in: high G+C Gram-positive bacteria) | reverse complement strand
CTCGGTCGAGGATGTGACGCTAGAACCAGGAGAGCGGGCCGGCGTGGGCACCGGTTTGGCGCTGGCGATCCCCATGGGCTATGCGGGCTTCGTACAACCGCGCTCGGGCTTGGCCGCGAAGCACGGCATCATGCTGGTGAACTCGCCAGGCCTCATCGACGCCGGCTTCCGGGGCGAGGTGCGGGTGCTGCTCTACAACTCCGGGGCAGAGCCGTTCACCGTGCGCGTGGGGGAGCGCATCGCCCAACTGGTGATTCAACGCGTGGAGGAGCCGGAGTTTGTGGCGGCGGCGGAGCTGCCTGAGACGGTCCGCGGCGCGGGGGGGTTCGGCTCAAGCGGGCGGTGAGGGGGGCGGTAGCGCCAACAAGTCCGCGCGAGGCCGGTGTAGCACCGGTGCACCGCGCGAGGACGACGGTTTACGGAACGGTGGTGTCCGTCGTGGTAGTAGCGGGGCTCGCGGCGGCGATGGTGTACTCTTCCCAACTGTTGGGGACCATCGCGAC
This sequence comes from Rhodococcus sp. (in: high G+C Gram-positive bacteria), assembly GCA_012515885.1. Classification (GTDB taxonomy): domain Bacteria; phylum Actinomycetota; class Actinomycetes; order Mycobacteriales; family Mycobacteriaceae; genus Rhodococcus_F. The sequence goes on along the minus strand of JAAYXN010000019.1, from coordinate 1,050 downwards.
ACTGAGCGTATGCATCTCGTTCACCTTGCGGATGTAGTCGCCGTTGTACTTGACCCCAGGTCCACCTTTGTTCTCAACGGCTCCGTTACTCAGAACGCACCCGAATATGTCGTTCGTGCCGCGAAGCAGCGCGTCCCCGATCACGATGAGCACTCCGTAGAAAGCGCTGGTGCCCCGCCAGTCGATTATGGGGTTGGTGGCGTTTCGGGCGTCGACGATCAGGACGACCGGCTTCTCGGGGGTGCCCATGTCGGTGTTCCCGCCTATCTCGATCTCGCTTCCATTGGGGACGGAGGTTTCGAAGTAGACGATGCTCCCGGGTGCTTTGCTGGAATCGCAGAGGAAGTCGGATACCTCGTCTTCCCCGTCGGAATCGTCGAAGTAGGTGTCGTCATAGGGCGCGCCGGGATCTGCATTCATAGCCATCTGCTTGAGCATACCGATGAGGGCATCGGGGACCTTCTCCGAGAACGGATCGTCCCCGGGTGGAACCGGCTTGAGTTCGATACCGTCGCCTCTGCTTATGCCTTTGCCGATCAACCCGGTGTACCACGCATCGGCTCCGTTTTCGGGTATAGATCCCGTGTACGCGGGATCGACTTCGACGGCAAGACCTTGACCGTTACCGCCGGCGGTGCTGGCCACGAGCGCCACATCAGGGATCTCTACGGGCATCTTCAGACGCTGCACCTTGACGAGGATGCGATGACGGGCGTTATCTACCAGCGCTTCACTGTCGACCCACATGACGTCGTTGCCGTTCGCGTCGTAGAAGTCTCGGTCGTCCGCGACCGACGTCGGCTTGAGCCCCTGTTCGTCGCTGTCGTCATAGGTCAGGGAGTTTATGAACTGGCCGTGGGTGGGTTCGGGGTACTCATGGGTGTCGGAGAAGCCGTTGTCCCGGAACTCTGTTGGGTCCACAGCCACTGCCTCCGAGGCGGAGCGCGGCCAACTGGTCTTGAGCGCCACCATGGCCGCATCGACACCAGCCTCAGCCACATTGAAGGCTTTGACGTCCTTGCGTTCCAGATGGGTCTCGGCGGTAGAGTT
>JAAYXN010000293.1 GCA_012515885.1 Rhodococcus sp. (in: high G+C Gram-positive bacteria) | reverse complement strand
TGTGCACGGTGCCGCCGGTGCGGTAGCCGCGCAGCAGCGCCAGGTTGAGGGTTTCTGCGACGACACCCTGACCGGCGAAGGCTGCGTCACCGTGCAGCATGAGCGGCAGGACGGTGAATCCGCCATCACCCTTGTCAAGCAGATCCTGCTTGGCACGGACGAGGCCCTCAAGAACCGGATCGACGGCTTCAAGGTGCGACGGGTTAGCGGTCAACGACACTTCAATTTCGTTGTCGCCGAACATCTGGAAGTACTTGCCGCTGGCACCAAGGTGGTACTTGACGTCGCCCGAGCCGTGCGCGGCTGCGGGGTTCATGTTGCCTTCGAACTCGGTGAAAATCTTGGCGTACGGCTTGCCGACGATGTTGGCCAGCACATTGAGACGGCCGCGGTGCGGCATCGCAATGACGACCTCGTCGAGTTCGTGCTCAGCGGCCTGGTCGATGACCGAATCCATCATCGGAATGACGGACTCTGCGCCTTCAAGCGAGAAGCGCTTTTGACCCACGTACTTGGTCTGCAGGAAGGTCTCAAAAGCCTCGGCAGCGTTGAGCTTGCTGAGGATGTACTTCTGCTGCGCAACCGTGGGCTTGATGTGGTGCGATTCGACGCGTTCTTGAATCCACTGCTGCTGTTCAGGCTCAAGGATGTGCGTGTACTCGACACCAATGTGGCGGCAGTATGCGTCGCGAAGTACCGAGAGCACGTCGCGCAGCTTCATCTTGTCGCGGCCGTGGAATCCACCGACCTTGAACTCGCGATCGAGATCCCACAGCGTCAGATCGTGGGAAATGACGTCGAGGTCGGGGTGGCTCTTGAACTTGTCCTTGACGAACTGCAATGGGTCCGTGTCGGCCATCAGGTGGCCACGGTTGCGGTACGCGGCGATCAGTTCAAGCACGCGGGTGTTCTTGTCGATGACACCCTCGGGGATGTCCTTGCGCCACCGGACGGGCTCGTACGGGATCGACAGCGAGTGGAAGATCTCGTCGTAGAACTCGTCGCTGATCAGCAGGTTGTGGATGGTCCGGAGGAAGTCACCGGATTCTGCGCCCTGAATGATGCGGTGGTCGTACGTCGAGGTCAGCGTCATCAGCTTGCCGACGCCCATTTCCGCGATCTTTTCGTCGCTAGAGCCCTGGAACTCGGCCGGGTACTCCATGGCGCCGGCGCCGATGATGGCGCCCTGGCCCTTCATCAGGCGCGGCACCGAGTGCACGGTGCCGATGCCGCCGGGGTTGGTCAGCGAGATCGTGACGCCCGAGAAATCTTCGGCGCCGAGCTTGCCTTCGCGTGCGCGGCGGACGATGTCCTCGTAGGCCGCGTAGAACTGCGTGAAGTTCTGGGTGTCGGTGTTCTTGATGGCGGCAACAACGAGGGAACGGTTGCCGTCTTTACCAGCCAGGTCGATAGCCAGACCGAGGTTGGTGTGCGCGGGGGTGACGACGTTGGGTTTGCCGTCGATTTCGGCGTAGTGCCGATTCATGTTCGGGAAGACCTTGACCGCCTGCACGATGGCGTAACCCAGAAGGTGCGTGAAGGAGATCTTGCCGCCGCGGGTGCGGGCGAGGTGGTTGTTGATGACGACGCGGTTGTCGGCCATCAACTTTGCGGGGATCGCGCGAACGCTGGTCGCGGTCGGGATCTCCAGCGAAGCGTTCATGTTCTTGGCGACGGCAGCAGCGGCGCCGCGAAGAACCTTGGATTCGGGGGTAGCAGCGTCGGAGCCGCTCTTAGTCTCTGTCGCGGTCGACGGCTTTGTCACTGGCTTAGCGGCGGCCGACTTGGCGGCAGCGGGCTTACTTGCCGCGGGCGCGGATGTGACTTTCGTCTCATTAGCGCTTGATGCGGGCTTTTTAGGTGCTGGCGGTGTCGGTGCGGCAGCGGAGCTGCCGTTCGATGACGCAGCTTTCTGACCATTTGCCGACGACGTCGATGCGCCGTTGCCTGATGCAGGGGCGGAGGAGCCGTTCAACCCTGCTGCGCTGCTGGCTGGTGCGTTGCCAGTGCCTGCGTCAGGGGATTCGGGCGAATACTCTTTTAAGAACTCGTGCCAACTGGCGTCCACGGATGATGGGTCGTCCTGGAAGCGCTGGTACATCTCGTCAACCAGCCACTGGTTCTGTCCAAACTGGGATGTAGAGCTGCTGCTCACGGCAGTTGTTCGCCTCATTTCCTTCTTGGTACCCGATCAGAGCGCCTATATATGAGATTAGCCCGCACGTGTGACGGGCCGGTTCCGTGCAGCTCATCTGTGAGACGAGTCACGGTTAGGTGGTGGGGTTGCCATCACCTTCACAAAAGTATCAAGTCGCAGCGAAGCAGCAAGCACGGCCGTCGGTGCGCCGGAGCGTCATGATTCTCGGCTGCGATTATCCCCCTCCTTTGCGTGCGCCGCATCTCACACGACACGCCGCGCGGGATACGCGGCTAACTGGTAGCTGTTGCGCACGCAAAGGAGGCTGAGAGTTGGACTGGCAGGTGTAGCGGTTGCGGCGATCTGGTTCTAGGACACGTCGCGTGTGCGTGTGAGGAACCATCCGCCTGCGAGTATCGCCACGGTCCACCCCAGCAAGATCAGGGGCGCGAGCGGCCACATGGGGAGCCCGTCAATGCCGTTGACTGTCGCTGCGTTGCCGACGGTGGCGATCGTGGACATCACCGGTAGGTAGTTCCCGATTCCGGTGGCGCCCATCACCGACAGGAACCCGGCGGTAAAGAACTCACCGAAGGTGCACCAGACGACGACGATGATGGTGGTTGCGACGGTTGATCGGGTCAGTAGCCCGATGCCTGTGCCGATCACGGTCCACGCGAGTGCTGCCAATAGTCCGCTGCCCAGCAGTCCGGGCCAGGTTGCTGCGGCGTCGGCTTCACTGCTGAACATGAGCAGCAGGGCCGAGCTGACCAGCACCACTACGAGGCAGTAGCCGACACCGAATACTGAGGTCACGGCCAGTTTGGCGGCGACTAGCCGGTCGCGGCTGCTCGTCGTGGTGAACGACGGCGTGATGGTGCCGTAGCGGAACTCATTGCCCACATTGACGCCCGCGAAAATCGCGGCGAAAACGAGAACAAAGTACAGCGCGATGACAACACCGAACAGTGTCGCGATCGAGTTGGCCACCCCGCTGTCGGAGCCTTCGCCGAACGCTTCGTCGATCGCGCGGATGATTGGCAAGGTCACGGCACCGGACATCGCGCCGAGAACTATCGGCACCAACGCCAGAATCCACCAAAAACGCAAGGTGATGACTTTGCGTAGTTCGGAGCGCATCAGACCGATCACTGGGGGCCTCCGGTCTGCTGCTGCGGATATCCGCTCGGGGGAGTGGCGGAGGGGGGAGAGGGAGTAGCGGGAGGCGAAGGAGGGTAGGTGGGCGCGGGACCGTACGGCTGCGCGCCCTGAGGTGGCGGTCCGTATCCCTGGGGCATTGGATAGCCACCGCCATAGCCCGCTGGGGGCATCCCGTATCCGGCAGGCGCGATAGCGGGGGGAGTGGGCGGGCCGTAGCCGCCCGGTGCGGCGAGGGAAGCGCCAGCGATGTACTGCGGTGCCGTCATCGCCAAGAACAACTGCTCAAGGTCCACCTGTTCCTGCACGACACCAAACACTGTCACTTCGGCTTCGGAAGCCACGGACTGCAAGGTGGGGGCGTCGAGGCCAACGACAGCAAGCCGCCCATCAGTCAGTGAGCGGGCATCCGTGAATCCGCGCGCAGCCAAAGCGGTCGCTAGTGCTGGGGGATTGGAGGAGGCGACGAGAAGTCGGCTGTGCTGAGAGCGGCGTAAGTCATCGATTCGACCCTGGTACACGAGGGAGCCGCGGCTGAGAATCAGTACGTAATTGACCATCTGCTCGACCTCGCGCAACAGGTGGCTAGAGATCAGGACGGTGCGTCCGGTTGCCGCGAACCCTTCCAGGAACTTCCGTAGCCACGCGATCCCTTCGGGGTCGAGTCCGTTGGCGGGTTCGTCGAGTACGAGGATGCGCGGGTCACCCAAAAGGGCCGTCGCCAACGTTAATCGCTGACGCATACCGAGGGAAAACTCGCCGACTTTGCGTTTGCGAACCGCGCTGAGTCCGACGAGGTCGAGGACTTCGTCGGCTCGCTTGTCCGGCACACCAATCGCTGGGGCATACACCCGCAGGTGGTCGATGGCTGTGCGTTTGGCGTGCAGGGTGTTGGCGTCGAGGACCGCGCCGACCGTACGGCCGGGATCGGGCAGCGACTCGAACGGCACACCCTCAATCAGGGTTGAGCCGGATGTGGGGCGCGTGAGTCCCATGATCATGCGCAGCGTCGTGGACTTGCCTGAGCCGTTGGGCCCAAGGAAACCGGTGATGGTGCCGCGCGGAACAGCGAACGACAGTTCCGCGGCTGCGGGCACTCCCTTGTAGAACTTGGTGAGTTCGCGCACCTCGATTGGCGACGGCGGCGCACCTGATGTCGCGTCAAACCCGGTGCCGAACGAGGCGGCCTGTGGGGTCGAAAAGTTCACTCGTGTCCTCCCCTGTGTGTGGCGGGCCCATTAGCTGGGCTGGTCGAATCTTGCCAGGTAGCGGGAGCGGGACCGAAAGCGGTGCGCGAATGCCCGATTACGCGCTTGCCGATGGCACGGTTGCCGACGCCACCGATGACCGCTCCGACTCCCGCGGGGACCAATTTCCCAAGGACAAGTGCACTGCGTTTCGCCGCATACTTCGTGACCCATTTACGCAGCAGCGTGTTGTTCATGGTGCGTAGCGCGGTTCCCGACATTTTTCCGGTGACGGCGCCCGCCCAGTTGGTTCCGTGCACTCCGGTCACTCGCTGAACCACTTCCATCCCCGCTTCGCCGAGGGCGACGGTCAGTACGAGTGCGCGCCGCTGTTGACGGTTGGCGGCGGGTACTCCGTGGACTTCTGCGACCGCGAGGGTGAGCAGAGCGGAAGCTTCCAGGAAGAGGATCGATTCGGCGCCGACAGCAGCGACGGCTGCGATCGTGCCGACACCGGGGACCGCGGCGGTGGCACCTACCGCGCTGCCGCTGCCGGTGACTGTTCTCAGGAAGAGTTTCTCCATCCGCGCGATGATCTGTGCGGGCGACTCGTCGGGATGTGCCCGGCGTGCCCGCGCGACATATCGCCGCACTGCAGGCGCTTGTAGGCGAGCGCCGTTATCGAGCGCTGATGCGACAGTTCGCTCAATCACGCTCGGAGGTTCGGCCGAACGTGACGGTTCGGTGCCGGCGACTACAAGTTCGCCGCAGTGTCGCTGCTCTCGCGCTGGATCTGTATTTCCTGGCGTCATCCTTCGAGGGTAGGTGAGGTTACGGGCGGGACGACTTCACTGGGTCGCGGTGGCGGCGGGGGCGTGCCATCACCGAATGGTCGTCCACCGAGTTCTTCACGCCAGTGCGGTTGTAGCCAGTTTGATAGGTCCGGGCCTTTCGGCACGATCTGTGACGGGTTCACGTCTGAATGGACGATGTAGTAGTGCTGCTTGATCTGCTGGAAATCGACGGTGTCGCCAAACCCGGGAGTCTGGAACAGGTCTCGCGCATAGCCCCAAAGAACGGGCATTTCGGAAAGTTTGCTGCGATTGCATTTGAAGTGTCCGTGATAAACCGGGTCAAAGCGCACCAGCGTGGTGAACAGACGTATATCTGCCTCGGTGATGGTGTCCCCGACGAGATACCGCTGCTGGCTCAACCGATCAGTGAGCCAGTCAAGGCCGCTGAAAAGTCGGTCATAGGCACGCTCATACGAGGCTTGACTGCCCGCGAATCCGCAGCGATAGACCCCGTTGTTGACGTCGCGGAACACGCGATCAGATATCTCATCAATGTCATCGCGGAGATGCGGCGGGTAGAGGTCAGGGGCGCCAGCGCGGTGATACGCCGTCCACTGCGACGAGAAATCGAGGGTGATGCGCGCGAAGTCGTTGGTCACCACTTCTCCGGAAGGGATGTCGACGATCGCCGGGACGGTAATGCCGCGTGGATAGTCCGGAAAGCGAGCGAAATACGCCTGCTGGAGCCGGTGAATCCCCAACACCGGGTCAACACCTCCCGGGTCAAGATCAAAAGTCCAACTGTTCTTGTCATGCACCGGAGCGCATAGTCCTAGCGACAGTGCATCTTCAAGGCCGAGTAGCCGTCGCACAATCAGGGTGCGGTGTGCCCACGGACAGGCGCGGGCCGCGATGAGGCGGTAGCGGCCAGCTTCAACTGGGTATCCGTCGCGGCCATCGGCAGTAATGCGGGTGTTGATGTAGCGGGTATCGCGGACAAACGGCTTGCCCGGGTCGATGTATGTCCCGGATTCGCCTGGCGATACTTCGCCCTTCCCGACGTCACTCGGTGACGCGTCGCCGTCGGATCTGCTGTTGCTCACTGTTCTACGTTAGCGAGCTGAGGTGGGTGCTGACACCTGTGATTAGTTGCAATTTCACTAATCTCGCCGCGCGGTCCGTCAGCGCCGCTCGCGCCGTATAGTTCGAATCAATGGAAGCCACCCGCAGTCCTTGGCCCGCGTTGTGGGCGCTTGTCCTTGGATTCTTCATGATCCTGGTGGACAGCACGATTGTTGCTGTCGCCAACCCCGCAATCATGGCCGACCTCAAGGCGGACGTGAACCAGGTCGTGTGGGTGACCAGTGCCTACCTACTCACCTATGCGGTTCCTCTGCTGGTGACAGGCAGGCTCGGCGACCGCTTTGGTCCCAAGAATATTTACCTGCTGGGGCTGGTGATATTTACCGGCGCGTCGTTCTGGTGTGGCGTTTCAGGAGATATTTCGACGCTCATCGTCGCCCGCGCCTGCCAAGGCTTCGGCGCCGCGCTGATGACGCCGCAAACGATGTCCGTCATCACCCGCACGTTTCCACCCGATCGCCGCGGTACGGCAATGGGTTTGTGGGGTGCGGTGGCCGGTGTGGCGACACTTGTTGGCCCACTCGCCGGTGGTGTCCTCGTCGACAGCCTTGGCTGGCAGTGGATCTTCTTTGTCAACGTTCCGGTGGGCATCATCGCGTTCGGGCTCGCATGGTTCCTGGTTCCGGCTCTGCCCACCCACTCGCACCGCTTCGACATGGTGGGCGTCATCCTCAGCGGTATCGGCATGTTCTTGCTGGTGTTCGGCATCCAAGAAGGCAGCACCTACAACTGGGCCGCGGGCGTGTGGCTCTGTATCGGTGCGGGAGTGCTGGTGCTGGCAGTGTTCGTGGTTAATCAGTCTCGCAACCACGACGAGCCGCTCGTTCCGCTCGCTCTGTTTAAGGACCGCAACTTTTCGCTCGCCAATATCGCGATCAGTGCGATGGGATTCTCCGTGACATCAATGGTGCTGCCACTGATGTTTTACGCGCAGGGGGTGCGCGGGCTTTCCCCGACCGGCGCTGCGCTACTGATGGTCCCGATGGCTGTTATCACCGGTGTGTGTGCGCCGTTTGTGGGCAAACTTGTCGACCGCATGCACCCGAGGTACATCGCAAGCACCGGTTTCGCCTTGTTCGCTATAGCGTTGGGCTGGCTCGCGCTGGTAATGACTCCTGATTCGCCCACCTGGCAGCTGCTTTTGCCGATCGCGCTCATTGGTCTCGCGAATGCGTGCATTTGGTCGCCGCTGGCCGCCACCGCCACCCACAACCTGCCGGTTGATCAGGCTGGTGCAGGCTCCGGTGTCTACAACACCACCCGTCAGGTCGGCGCGGTGTTGGGGAGTTCCGCGATCGGCGCTCTGATTACCCTTAGGCTCTCGGCTCAGGGACTGACCGGCGGATCCGAACAGGACGACGTCCAGCACCTCCCCGAAGCGATTCGCGAGCCCTTCAGTCTGGCGATGTCGCAATCAGTCTGGCTACCGGCCGCGGTATTGCTGATCGGGTTTGTCGCATCCATTTCTTTCGCTCGCCCCATCCGCGACCAGAAAAACTAATCGCTGCCGCGGGTTATTGGGACTTAGTGAAAAACATCTCCCGAAATGCCCCTTTCCGCCCTATAGTCGATCGAAACTACGCCGTCGCGCCGGGTCACTAAGATTCGTGCGGCAGTTCCCGTGGAGGTGGCGATGCCGTCAGGGCTGGTCGAGTTTCCCGCAATCGCTCGGCTGTATTCCGATCCTCGCATCACCCGCGAGGACGACGGCCTGCTCCACTATGACGGTCTCTATCCGTCGCTCAGCGAACTTCTCGACGTCATCGTCCACAAGTATCCGCGGCGCGTTGCGGTCAAGGACGGAATGCGATCCACCACCTATGCGCAGTTGTGGGCTAACGCCGCACACATCGCCGGTGGATTGAAAACCCAGGGTGCGGCAATCGGTGACCGCATCGTCATTGGTGGCGCGCACTCGGTGCGGTGGGTAGAAGCATTCGTCGGGGCCATACTTGCCGGTGGTGTCCCCGTGCCGATGCCGGTAGGCGCACCGACCACCGATGCGAAAATCCTTGACAGCGGAGCGTCGTTCGTTCTCGATGGTGCACTGCCGGAAGGCACTTCGTTTATCGACGACGGCGCCAGCCCAGACGAATTGGCTCTGCTCTGTTACAACGGCAGCGGTTTCGGTGTGGAACTCAGCAACGAAAACGTGCTTTCCGCAGTCGAATCGATCGTGCACGCCCGTGGTTTCGATGACGGCGGCCTGTGCAATTTGATGGTGACCACGGCCGTCACGCCCATCACGATGGTGGTCGAACTGTTGTCGACGCTCGTTGTTGGCGGCACCGCCGTCATTACCGAACGCGTTGACCCGGTGTATTGGCGCTCAACAGGCGCGGACGTACTCACCGCGTCACCGACGGTGCTCGCAGATGTGACTACCCGGCATCCGGTGACCGATTTCGGTCGTCGAGCTGTGCGGTGGATTGACTACTCCGCTGCGTCAGCGCAGGAAGAAGAAGCACTGCGCAGCGCGTTCCCTAACGCCCGTCACTTCTCGGGGTGGGGTCGAACTGAGACGTGCGGCAGCGGATTCGTGCTGCCCGACGGGTACGAGAGCACCCATGCAGACAGCATTGGTGTGCCGTTCGGCGGAATGGAAATCGCGCTCTTCGGGCCAGGCGCAGAACAGGGTAGGGGGGAGTTGCTCTGCCGTGGTCCCGCTGTGACTCGGGGCTACTGGTTGCAGCCGCAGGAAACTGAGCGCAGGTTTCGCGGCGGCTGGTTTCACACCGGCAATACCGTCACCATCGACTCGGAGGGGTTTGTGCGGATCGTCGATAGCGAGCACGCCGCGTAGGCGTGCCCTCAGGTTCAGGGGCCCAGACTCTAGGAGCCCAGAACCTGCTGGAGGTAGGGGTTGTTGAACATGCGCGCCGGATCGTAGGTGTCGCGGACCTGCTTGAAGTCATCGAGGCGGCTATAGGTGGGCTGCAGGTCTGCGTAGGTGCGGCTGTGTAGCTTTCCCCAGTGCGGTCGGCCATCGACGGCGCGGGCAATCGCCTCCACCGCGTCAAAGTAGGCGCGGTGATCGCGGCGGTGGAACTGGTGGACAGCGACATACGCGCTGTCACGGCCATGCGCTGTAGAAAGCCACACGTCGTCGGCGGCGGCAAAGCGCACCTCGATGGGAAACGCGATGTGCGTGCCGGAAGCGGCAATCCAGCGATCGACCTCAACCAAGACGTCAGCGAGAGTTTCTACCGGTATTGCGTATTCCATTTCCCGGAACCGCACTCGCCGCGGAGAGGCAAACACTCGGTAGCTGTGCTCGGTGTACTCACGGGCACTGAGCACCTGCGAGGAAAACGTGTTGATCGTCGGAATGGCTTGGGGGAAAGCGGTGCCGAGCAGATTGAGTCCGCCGAAAGCCACGTTAGAGAGCAATTCGTCGTCGATGAAACCGCGAACGGGATGAATGCGATCAACGGGGGTATCGCCAGGCAGACGCGTGTTGTGTTTAGTGAGGACACGGCGCGTATGCGGAAACCAGTAGAACTCGAAGTGGTCGGTGGCGGTGCGATCATGCTCAAGCGATTCGAGCGTCTCGTCGAGACTTCCGGGCGCCTCGACCGCGCGCAGAGTGAAGGCGCGAACACACGCGAGGGTGACTTCGGTGATGATCCCGATCGCGCCAATACCGAGCCGCGCCGCCTCAAACAGCTGCGGCTGAACGGACGGCGAGCATCGAGTGATGGTGCCGTCGGCAAGCACTATCTCTAGCTCACGAACAAGAGTGGCGAG
>JAAYXN010000292.1 GCA_012515885.1 Rhodococcus sp. (in: high G+C Gram-positive bacteria) | reverse complement strand
ATCTTCGGGAAGACCCGTCCAGTTTGTTCGTGATGCTGCGCAGCGCGCTGCCGGATGCGCCGCTCAGTCGGCGCGGGGAAGCCGACGACTACCTGGATGCGCATTTGGGTGGATGGCGACGTCGGCTCTATGAGCGGCTGCGGAGCAAAACGAGCCGTTCCCTGGCCAATCGTGAGCGTCTGCGTTTTTGCCGTACCCGTGCCTTCGGGATGGTTAAGCGGATGCTGCGGGCACTTGGGCGCGATCTGGTTGCCCGCGGACTCCTCGAACAATTTGAGGACGTGTTCTATCTGCGTCTGGATGAACTTCGCGGCTGCTATGACGGTGGCGGAACCGACACCCAGGCGAGCTTGAAAGACCTGGTAGCCGCCCGCAAAGCACAACGAGTTCGCGATAGTCAGCTAGTGGCGCCGTCACGATTCGTCACGAGCGGGCCGACGTTCTCTCCAGCTGAACTCGCCGAGCAGGGCTGGGTGCCGTTCACTGCCACCGAGGCTGCGCAGGCAGGCACGGTGCTCGCCGGTACTCCGTCCGCGTCCGGTGTCGTCACGGGCCGCGCTGTTGTCGTTGACGAGCCGCGAGATGTTGCTGGGGGAATCCTGGTGGCGTACCGCACCGATCCCGGCTGGGTGGCCGCGTTGCCGTCAGCGTCTGCGCTGGTCATCGAACGGGGCAGCCCGCTCACCCACGTTGCGATTATTGCCCGCGAACTGGGTGTTCCCACTGTCGTTCAAGTCAAGGACGTAACGAAACTGGTGCGAACCGGAATGGAAATACAGATAGACGGAACACTGGGCACAGTGACAGTGCTTGCTGGTGCGGAGCACGACACAGAAGCCGAACAGGGCGCGAAGACGGCGCACGAGTGACGGAGACTGGGATGAACAACACGAAGGACATCGCCACGGTCTGCGGCTGGATCGACCACCCGGTAGCCGATCGAGGAATCCACCTCGCCGACGAGGTCGATGGATGGGACTACTGCTCCTATCCTGACCTCGCGGATCTCACTCGTCGCATGGCGACGATTCTGCGTGAACGCGGTTTGCAGCCGGGTGAAGGCGTGTGCGTGGTGATGCCGACCGGGTTTACTGCGATTGCGGCGTTTTACGGGGTGTGGGCTGCGGGCGGCGTGTTCACCCCGGTGTCGCCGCCCCTACTGGGCGGTATGGATCAGTACATCGTTCACGTCGCGGCGATTCTCGACCAGGCGCAGCCGCGCCTGTTGGTGACCTCGCCTGATTTGGCGCACCTCGTGCAAACGGCGGTGGATGCGCAAAGCGATGCGCGCAGCGAGATCGTCGTCGTTGACCCTGATGTCCTTCGTAGCGCTCCGCCGATTGACGAGTTGATTACGCCCACCGAAGCGGCGCTGTTGCAGTTCACGTCGGGTTCGACGGGTATTCCGCGCGGGGTGCGGATTAGCTGGGCAAACCTTGCCACCAATATCGACATAATTAGCCGTCTGGTTCGGTGGGAAGACGGCGACGCGATGGCCTCCTGGCTGCCGCTGTATCACGACATGGGATTGGTGGGCACGTTCCTCGCGGACGTGACGAAGCAGGGCAATCTCTATCTGATGCGCCCGGATCAGTTTGTGCGTAATCCTTTGCGATGGCTGCGGGCTATGCAGCACGCGCAGCACACGGCGTCGCCGTCGTTCGCGTTGGGATATGCCGCGCATCGGGTTCGCCCTGAAGATTTGGAAGGCGTGGATCTTTCGGGTTGGCGCACCCTGGCTGTCGGTTCGGAGCCGATCGATGTGTCTGATCTCCAGCAGTTCTATGACTTGACGGCGCCAGCTGGGTTCCCGATGGAAGCGTTCACCCTCGCTTACGGTCTCGCTGAAGCCACACTGTTGGTGACGTCGTCGCATCGAGGTGAGCCGATCACGGCGCTCCAAATCGATAGCACGACCCTGCGTGTGGGGGAGCGCGTCGACATCTTGGACGAGAGCCCTATCGATCCTGGTTTCGCTTTGGACGGCGGCGGTTGGGTAACCGGGTTGGGTTATTCGACGCCTGAGGCCCGAGTTCGGATTGTCGATGAAGATGGTGCTCCGTTGCCGGACGGCACTCTTGGTGAGGTGGTCGTTGCTGGCGATTCGGTGTCGGCGGGCTATCACGCTGTCGATGACGGTCACACGTTCGTCGGTGGCGAGTTGTACACCGCTGACTCGGGGTTCTTGTGGAAGGGGCAACTGTTTGTCCTTGGCCGGTTGGGAACCAGTCTGAAAGTTCGTGGACGCTCGGTGTTTATGGAAGATGTCGAGTCGCGTCTTCTCTCTGAGGT
>JAAYXN010000291.1 GCA_012515885.1 Rhodococcus sp. (in: high G+C Gram-positive bacteria) | reverse complement strand
TTCTCGGTGGCATCGCTGTTGTGGTCATCGCAGTGCTCGTCATTGGCGGGGTTATTTGGAGCAACAACCGCAACACTGCGCGCAACGACGGCTATGGGACAGTGACAAACAGTGACGTCGAGGTGCGTCTGGCTGACAATGGTGTCGTCATCATGGGGCTTCCCGGTGCGCCGAACACTGTCGATATTTTCGAAGATCCGCAGTGCAAGTACTGCCGTGATCTTGAGCATCAGAGCGGGCAGGAACTGGCTCAGGCAATCGATGAGGGTGTGGTGGAAGTGCGTTTCCACGTCCTCAACCTTCTTGATCAGGCGGACGCTGCCGATGGCTACTCGACCCGCTCAGCTGCTGCATCGCAGTGTGTAGCGCAGTCCGGCGATGCCATTGTGTACTCCGCGTTCCACGCTGGTCTTTTTGGCCGCGATTTCCAGCCTGCCGAGAACGGTGAGGGCACCAAGTCTGATGACGCGATTGTCCAGCTTGCGCGCGATGCTGGCGCCTCGGATGAGGCAGTGGCGTGTATCGAGTCGGGTGAGCGTTTGGAGCAGGCTCGCGCGGACGCTGCCGTGGGAATCCAGGAGATGGCGAACCTCGGTGGACAGGGCACGCCCACGGTGTTGGTGAACGGTCAGATGATCGAGCCGTTCAGCAACACGGAATGGATCGCCGACCTCCACTGATCGCTGCCACCGACAGTGTCTTGACCAGCTGATTTGTTGCCGTTCCTCGAAATGGTGTAGTTTTCTTCGAGCACGGAAAACTTCCGTACGGGGCTATGGCGCAGCTGGTAGCGCACCACACTGGCAGTGTGGGGGTCAGGGGTTCGAGTCCCCTTAGCTCCACGTAATTCTCGAAACTTGAAACTTGCCCCGCCTGATGGCGGGGCAAGTTTTGTATCTGGGCCTGGTTTCTATCGTCTCGTCGCTGTGGGCGTCGGCTAGCAGCCGATATCGAAGGCGCCATCGATCCCGTGACCGGGGGCGTCATGCGTCAGAGTGGACGGACGGGCGTGATCGTGGGGATGTAGACAAGCACGTCGAAGCTTCCGGTGAATGTGGGCAGGTCGAAGTAGTGCTTCTCATCGTCGCCGGGGTCGTATAGCCCGGAGATGAGCCTGGTGGGCCAAGAGCGTTCGAGGTGTTCCGCGACCGCGGCCGATTGTGGTGTGCGCAGGTCGAGGGTGCGCTCACTGCGCGCGGCGGCGAGGTGGGCGTCGAGAGAATCCGCCCGCGGCGCGGGGATGATGACTCCGGGGATGTGGCCGTGGCCGAAGGTGACGTGCACGGCGAGATACCGATCACCGAGAGCGGTCCGCAGGCGTGAGCCGAGCATCGCGCTGGAATGTGCGGCGATATGTGCGCTGCCCTCCCACAGCACGATCCGCTCTCCTGTTCGGTGGTGGTGATCCAGGAGCCGGTCGGCGGCGGCGTGTTCGTCACGCGCCATGTCGTTCCCGACGCCTATCGCGTTCGCGTGGAAGTCCACCACCGCGTCGAGCAGTTCCAGCGCGGCATCGCGCTCGTTGCTGGGTGGCAGGTCGGCTGTGGCGGCGCGAGCCTCACGGGCTGTCTCCACGAACGGCGTGCCGGGATGGGTGCCGTGTGCGCGCAAGACGTGCTCGCCGCTGTGGTGGCCGATCCGGATGACATCGAGGAAGGCTTTGACCCTGGCCGCTGTGGCTGGGTCGATGTCGGTCAGCAGGTCAACGATGCGGTCGTAGTCCGCGGTCAGTACCCGTGAGCTGTCGATACCGATGATGCGCACGGAAGCACTGGTTTGGGTCCTGTTGTGATTACGTAGCTGGACCAGCATGTCTCGCATCTCGACGATCTGCCACGGTCCCCACGCCTGGGCGAGTGCGTGGTCGACGTCAATGTCCTCACCGGAGACGTATCGGTCGTAGAGGTCTGCGACGCGCTGATTGTCCAGGACGGCGATGGTCGTGAACCCACGCTCGATCAACTGCCACGTGGCGTCGGTGAGGAAGCTGAACGTCTCGTGGGCTTCGCGGGTGCTCATGCCCAGGCCCACAATTGCGGACTCACGGGCGGCATGGGCGATCAACTCTGGACGCAGTTCAGCCGACTGTGTGGCGAGCCACTGGACGAGTGGACCGGTTGGGTTTGGATGGACGACTGGTGATGTGCTCATACAACCAGCCTCAACCCTCAACATATGTTGAAGTCAAGAGGAAAGGCTGGAACCGCCCTCCTTCGTCCGTGTTTCGGCGGGGATCAGGAGTCCAGTGCTGCTCCCAGCTCGCAGAGCTTGGCATCTGAACCGAGGGAGTCGAGCTGAACCTTCAGATCGGCCACCCGCTGCTCGGCCTCGACGACGATCTGATCGGCCACCTGGCCCCACTCCTCGGGTCCGGGATCGGCCGGAAGCGCGGAGAACAGTTCGGCGATCTCCCGCACGGTCAGCCCGACGCGCTGGGCGAGCTTGGCGACTTGGATGCGGCAGGCGGCGGACTCATCGAAGCGGCGCTGGTTGCCTGAGGTACGTACCGCGTTGATGACGCCGTGCTTCTCGTAGAACCGCACGGTTGAAGGCGCCACGCCACTCTCTATGGCGACGTCGCTAACGGTGAATACCCCACCTGCGGGAGCGTCGGCAGGCGCGGCGGTCTGCGATGCCTTGAGTGTCATGGTCTCCACGCTACGCAGAACCCGGTTGTAGTGCCTTAATGATTTCGCAGATGATGGTGGCGAATGGTTCGGCGAGTCGGAGGCGCCCATGGATATTCAATACCGGCAAGTGATCCGGCAGATCGAGATCCAAACATGAGTCCGCTCTCGCCGCGACTGGCCACAATCGTCGAGGCCCTCCCCTTGAAACCCGGAATGCGCGTCCTCGAAATCGGTGGAGCACCCGGAGCCGCCGCCAAGGCGGTCGTTCAGCGAGTCGGGGACGTCCATGTCCTCGTCATCGACCGATCAGCCAAAGGCGTAGACCTCATACGGCGCAATGCTGCTGACGAGATCGCTGCAGGGCGCCTCAGCACCCGCTGCGTCGCCGCCGAGGACTTCACGCTCGAATTTGGCGAGGCTCCGTTCGACCTCGCGTTCGCGGTACGGGTTGGCGCCCTCGATGGCCGCCACCCCGAAGCCGGCAAACGCGTGAGAACACGCATCGCCGCTGCTCTCATCCCCGGCGGAAAGCTCTTTATCGACGGCGGCAACCCACTTCGGGAGATCGAACTGCCGGAACACACTCATCAACCTGAGTGAACATGATCATGACTGCACGTACCCGCGCATGTGGCGTGGCTGTTTAGTGCTGGTGTGCGACCTCGCTCTAAGAGATAGACCGCCAGCAGGTCCATTGAGTCCCCTTAGCTCCACTCCATAGGAACGCCCGCAACCTGGAATCCAGGTTGCGGGCATTTTTCTTTTCAACAGTTCCGGTCGGTCCCGGACCTGTTCTTTACAGGTGCTTCTGGAAGAACGGGACGGCTGCCTCTAGCGCCTGACCAGTTGCCTGCGGCTGGTCATACAGGTCGTAGTGGGTGACGCCTTCGAGAACTTTCAGTTCCTTCTGCTTCGACGCTGCGCGACCGTACAGCTCCATGCTGAGACGGTAGGAAGCGAATGCGCCTGGTCGGTCACCGATGACGATCAGCAGCGGCTGGGTCAGGAAAGTCTCAGCGAACGCGTACGCATCCCACGTTGCTAGTGCGCCCTGACGAGCAAAGTTGAAGCTGGTGCAGCCATTCTCGTGGGCACCACGATCCGTCTTGTAGTACTCGGTCGCTTCAACAACATCGATGTCGGTGAGGCCATTTTCGTGAGCGGCCTCCACTGACGGCGGCAGCAGATTGTTGATCTGCTCGTCCTTGCCGCGTGCTTCTGCGGTGCGCTGCTGCGCAACAGCCTCCAGCATGGCGATCGGGTCGTAGTTCGAGAAGCCTTCGCGCATAAGGCGTCCCACGTTTGAACCAGCAATCGTCGTAAGTGCCTTGATGCGACGGTCGATCATCGTCGCAGCTACTGCGTAACCCGCGCCGCCGCAGATGGCCAGTGCACCGATCCGGTCCTCATCAGCCCACGGCTGGGTGACGAGGTAGTCGATGACGTAGCTGAAATCGCCGGTACGGAAGCTGGGGTCTTCGGTGAATCGAGGTTCGCCGCCGCTCTCGCCCTGGAAGCTCGCGTCAAAAGTGATCGCGACAAGACCCTGCTTGGCGAGGCCGGTGGCGTAGATGTTGCCAGCGGTCTGTTCCTTCACACTGCCCGTGGGGTGGCCACAGATCACGACGGGATGCTTCTCGGACTTGTCGAGTCCCTCGGGGAAGTAGACGTTGGCGGCGAGGTCCCAAGCGAGGCCAGGAACCTTGACGGAGGTAATGGTGAAGTTCGATCGGTCACGAGTAAATGCTCCTTTACGCGAGTGTGGGCGGCATCAGGAATGCCTGCCAATCGATCACTACCCATGTTGGAGAAAACTATCGTTGTGTACCAGTGTCAGATCGTTCCTAGGAACGTTTTGGTTGCCGTTATGTCTCGGATTGGTCTACCAGCTGGGCGAGCCGCCGTTGTGTCGTGGAGCCTTCTTCGGCGAGGTTAACCATCAGCTGCTGCTCAGGGGCGCTGGCGTAGCGGAACATGTCCCAGTCGAAGATCAGTTCCCCGACGTCGGGATGGTTGAGCGTTTTGGTGCCGAAGTCCTGCCGGGTGACGTTGCGGGCCGCCCACCACTTGCCGAAGTCCCGGTCGGCGATGGTCAGTTCCCCGACCAGTGCGGCCAGGGCGGGATCGTCAGGGTTGGCGGTAGCTTCGCGCCGCAGGGTTGCGACGCAGGCGCGGGCGACTGCCGGCCAGTCGGCGAATAGTTGCCGCATTTGTGGGTCGGTGAAGACCAGTCTGACGAGGTTGCGTTCATTTTTTGGCAGGGCGCTGAAGCGGGTGTAAACAAGCTCTGCCAGGGAGTTCCAGGCCAGGACTTCCATGCGGGGCCCGAGCACCATCGCCGGGCTTTCTTTAAGCTGATCTAGTACGGCTTGCAGTTGTGGCCGTACTTTCAGTCGCTCTTTGCGGGCTCGTGATGCGAGGTTGGGCGCGACCTGGGCTTGGGCTGCATGGTCAACGAGGCTCAGCACGTAGTCGGCTTGGTCTTCGTCGAGGCGCAGCGCCTGAATGAGGGATTCGAGTACCGGTCCGGATGGCACGAGTCGGCCCTGTTCGATGCGGGTGTAGTAGTCGGCGCTGATTGCGACCATTTCGGCGACTTCCTCGCGTCGCAGGCCGGGGACTCGGCGCAGGCCGCTGCGCGCGGGGAGATCAAACGCTACTGGGTTTAACGATCCCCGCTGCGTGCGC
>JAAYXN010000290.1 GCA_012515885.1 Rhodococcus sp. (in: high G+C Gram-positive bacteria) | reverse complement strand
TTGGCCCACCCGGGGAAGCCGATCCCGGGATTGGGACGGACGTCCAGGCCGGCCCCGAACCCGGTGTTGGCCACCAGGTAGCGCACAGGCCAGCTCTGCGCGACGTCGGGAAGCGATCCGCAACCGGGCTTGCCGCCGGGTCCGCCCTTGGCGGCGATGACGGGTAGGTTCTGCGGATATCGGTACGGGTCGTCACCCATGAGCAACGCCGCGTCCATGATGAGCGACTTGCCGTTGCCGCCACCGACGTAGTGCCGCAGCCCGCCGTCGAGGGTGTTCTGGGCGCCGACGAGAAGGCAGGTCAATGACGGGTTGTATTTCATCAGCAGGTTCGTGGTCGGCTCGATCAGATTGACGGCTCTGATCAAACTGTCCTTGCTCGGGCCCAGAACGTTGATCCCGCTGCGCGACATGCCCACAACGCCAAGCAGCAGTGCGTCGAGCTGCCGGGCCTGATCAGTCAACGTCACGCTCGTGGTTGTTGCGGCCCCGAGGGTATCGATGATGTCCTGCGCGGCCGCGCTGTAGGTGTCGCTGACCTCTTCGATTGCCCGCCAGTTCGCACGCATTGTCTCGGATCGCGGATTCAGCGCGATCAGTACCTCATTTGCGGCTGTCGTGGCCTCCCCCATGCGTTCACCCTGGCCGCGCACCCCCTCGGCGAACGCCGCCAGAATCGCATTCAACTTCGCCGGATCGATCTGGTTGATCAGCTCCACCAAGTTTTGGAAGACGGTGTTCACCTCGACGGAGACGTTCTTCGACTCCAGAACCGCACCTGCGGAAAGTCGTTGCGGATCCGGATTTCTGGGATACACCAGGTCGACGAACTTCGACCCGAACAGCGATGTGGCGTCAATACGGGCTTCGACGTTGGCCGGGATGTATTTGACCTGATCGGGGTCGATCTCTAGCCGAAGGGTCACCGCGTCGGACGCACCGGAGATCATGGCGACACGCCCGACCTGAACCCCACGCATCTTCACCTTTGCGTACGGTTCCATCACCAGCCCCGCGCGCTCCGAAGTCAATGTGACGGGCACCGTCGGCGTGAATGACCGGTTGAACGCGCCCATACAGACCGCGACTGCGACGGTCAATCCGACAACCAAAAACGCAGCCCACCACTCGGATGCAATTCGCGGGGTTCCCAGTTTGGACGACATCGCACTACCCGGAGAAGTTGAATATGCCGGTCTGGCCATAAATGGCGAGAGTGACGAACAGGATCAGGAAGCTCGACGCGACGAGTGAGGTTCGGGTGGCGCGCCCGACTGCCTCCCCGACCCCGACCGGACCACCGCTAGCGGTGTAACCGTAGTAGGTGTGAATCAGCATGATCACGACCGCCTGCATGATTGTGACTGCGAACGAACGCATTACATCGCCGGGGACCAGGAACGTGTTGAAGTAGTGGTTGTACACCCCCGCCGACTGGCCGTAGAACACCGTCGTGCCGAAGCGGGCAGCGGTATAGGCCATCAGCAGTGCGACGGAGTAGAGGGGAAGGACGACGATCACCCCGGCCGCTACCCGCGTTGATGCCAGGTAGGCAATCGAACGGATGCCCATGACCTCCAGTGCGTCGATCTCTTCGTTGATCCGCATGGCGCCCAACTGCGCGGTCGCGCCGGCGCCGATCGTGGCGGCCATGGCGATTCCTGCGGTGGACGGCGTGATCAGTCGGGTGTTGAGGAAGGCCGATGCGAACCCGACCAGGGCGTCCACCCCGACCTGGGAGAGTTGGTTGTAGCCCTGCGCCGCGATCAGCCCGCCTGTCGACATGGTCAGGAAGGCGACCACAGCGACCGTGCCCCCGATCACCGCGAGCGCACCGGTTCCCAGGCTCATCGCCGCGACCTGTCGTAACAACTCGGACTTGTACCTGACGAAGACGTCGCCGATCGAAATGATTGTCTGGCCGTAAAACCGGGTCTGATCACCGATTTGCCGCCAGCCCGATCTCGCCCCGTCTACCGCGATCATGGTCCGCGGTAGACGTTGTCGGAGAACGACGCTCGCGCTCACTTGGTGACCTCGAACCCGATCGCGGTGACGACGATGTTGATCACGAACAGCAGGACAAACGAAAACACCACCGTTTCGTTGACCGCATTGCCGACCCCGGCCGGGCCCCCACCGACGGTCGTGCCCTGATAGCAGGCGATCAGACCGGCTGCCAAGCCGAACAGCGTTGCCTTGACCATGGATATCAACACGTCACTCAAACCGGTGATGAACGTCATGCCCGCGACGAAGGCGCCGGGCGTGACATGCTGGAAGAACACTGAGAACAGGAAACCGCCCGTCAGCCCGGTGAGCGTCACCAGCGATGACAGCAGCAACGCCACCACCGTGGCAGCCAGCACTCGCGGTGCCACCAGGGCCTGCATCGGGTCAATGCCCATGACCCGCAACGCGTCGAGCTCTTCACGGATGGTGCGCGCTCCCAGATCGGCACACATGGCCGCCGCACCCGCACCGGCAACGACGAGCACGGTGACGAAGGGACCAATCTGGTTGACCGCCCCGATCGCTGCGCCGGTGCCGGAGAAGTCGGCGGCGCCGAATTCCATGAGCAGCACGTTGAACGTGAAGACGGTCATGACGACCAGCGGAATGGACAACATCAGGGTCGGGATGAGTGACACCCTGGCCACAAACCAGGTCTGCTCCAGGAATTCGCGCCAGGCGAACGGTGGTTTGAACATCGTCACGAACGCGTCGAGGGAAAAGGCGCAGAAGCCACCGACGTTGCGCAGAGGTTTCAAGGCGATGGCGCGCGGTGAACCAATCGATGTTCGGTTGACATCTCCGGCGCGGCGGATGATCCCCGCCGCCGTTTCAGCGCTGTCGGTGGCCACGACCTCACCTGCTCACGGGTGAGCTGGTTGACGGTTCTCGGTGACTGCGGCCCACGATGAACCTCACGACTGCGCCAAGTGCGCATAGGAGACACGGAGTTCCTTCTTGAGGATCTTGCCGCTCGGGTTCTTCGG
>JAAYXN010000289.1 GCA_012515885.1 Rhodococcus sp. (in: high G+C Gram-positive bacteria) | reverse complement strand
GAGCGGCAACAACGACGTCGACAAGTTGCTGCGCTGCCGCAGCAGTGAGGGCATCTTCGCTTGAAAAAATCTGTACTTCAGGAGTTACGGTCATTCGTAGTTCACCCTTTCCAGTCCAGCGAGCGCGGCTTCATAAATTTCGTCGGGGTCGAGGCGACGTAGCTCCTCGGCCAAACAATCACGGGTCTCCCGTCGACCCAGCGATACCAGGGCGTCCGGTTGGCCAGTGCGGGACAGTGTTGCTGTCACTGCCGTCTGGGGGCGACTGAGCGTGACGCAATAGCCGTCGGTGAAGTGCAGTTCCACAAAGAGCGCACCCCGCTTGCGGGTGACCGGTGCGTCCAAGCGGCTCGCGAGCCATCCCGCGATGAGATCGACCGCAGGCTCGTTGATGAGCCCCGAGACGACCGCTGACTCAATCTGTTGGTTGGGTCGCTGATCGACAGCTGAGGTAAGTAGGGCCCGCCACGAGGTGATCCGGCTCCAGGCAAGATCGGTGTCTCCCGCACAGTAGTGGGCAAGGCGACTATGGATGGCACCTAAAGGATCGTCTCGTCCAGTGGCGTCGGTGATCCGGCGAATCGCCAACCGGCCCACCGGGTCGAGCGAGGGCACTTCGGGTGCCTCTTCCGGCCACCACGCCACCACGGGGGTATCGGGAAGCAGGAACGGCACGACCACGGACACTTCATGGGCGGCAAGCGCGCCGTGAAGGCGTAGAACGATAACCTCCGACGCACCAGCGTCACCGCCGACTCGGATTTGCGCATCGAGCTGAGAACCAGCTGCTCGATCACCACGAGTGAGGACGATGACGCGGCAGGGGTGCTCACGGCTGGCCTCGTTAGCGGCGTCAATGATTTCTTCGGCGTGGTCGCTGTTGCGAATACACACCACCAGGGTCAGAACCCGTCCGAGAGTGACGACGCCACCGATCTTGCGGATCTCCACAAGGCGTTTACTGACCTCGCCCGTCGTGGTCGACGGCATATCGATGATCATGGGCGCCTCCATTCACGGCCGGTGCGGCGCATCATGTCGTCAGACGACGGCGGGCCCCACGTTCCCGCCTCGTACGGTTCGGGACGACCACCTGCGGCCCAATGGTCCAGTGCGGGATCGAGGATCTGCCACGACAGCTCAACCTCGTCGTTAACGGGGAACAGTGAGGGTTCACCCAACAGCATGTCGAGGATGAGGCGCTCGTACGCCTCGGGGGATGAAGTGGTAAACGCTTGGCCGTAGTTGAACTCCATGCTCACGTCGCGCACTTCCATGCTCGATCCAGGAACTTTGGAGCCGAACCGGAGCGTGACTCCCTCGTCCGGTTGCACGCGGATGACGAGGGCGTTCTGCCCGAGTTCTTCGGTCATGGTTTCATCGAAAGGCAGGTGGGGTGCACGTTTGAAGACGACCGCGATTTCAGTGACGCGGCGTCCCAGCCGCTTTCCGGTACGCAGGTAGAACGGCACGCCTGCCCACCGCCGAGTGTCGACTTCAAGGGTGATGGCAGCGAAGGTTTCGGTACGCGAATCCTTGGAGAAGCCTTCCTCATCGAGAAGGCCAACGACAGGGGTGCCGCCCTGCCAGCCACCGGCGTACTGGCCACGCGCAGTGGTCTGATCAAGGGGGCCAACAAGTTTCGTGGACTTGAGGACCTTGATTTTCTCGTCGCGCAATTCTTTGGGTGCGAAACTGATGGGCTCTTCCATCGCGGTAAACGCGAGCAGTTGCAGCAGGTGGTTTTGGATGACATCGCGGGCAGCGCCGATGCCGTCGTAGTAGCCGCCACGCCCACCCAAGCCGATATCTTCGGCCATGGTGATCTGCACGTGATCGACGTAGTGCGCATTCCACAGCGGGTCGAACAGCTGGTTTGCGAAACGCAGCGCCAGGATGTTCTGGACGGTCTCTTTACCGAGGTAGTGGTCGATGCGGAAGACCGAGTCCTCAGGAAAAACCCGGTTGACGAGCGCGTTGAGTTCCTGGGCGCTTTCAAGATTGTGGCCGAAAGGTTTTTCAATCACCACCCGCCGCCAATGATCGGGGCTGCGCTCCGCAAGCCCGGTATCAGAGAGCTGCTGGAGCACAGTGGGAAAACGATCCGGTGGAATCGCGAGATAGAACGCATGATTGCCGCCGGTGCCGCGCTCGCGCTCAAGCTCATCGAGAGTGAGCGCCAACCGGGAGAAGGCCACGGAATCGTCAAACGACCCGTGCACAAACCGCATGCCCTCCGCCAGACGCTCCCAAACGTCTTCACGAAACGGGGTCCGGGAGTGTTCCCGGACCGCGTCGTGAACGATCTGCGCGAAATCTTCGTCTCCCCAATCGCGACGCGCGAAGCCTACGAGAGCGAACCCGGGCGGCAGCAGTCCTCGGCTAGCAAGGTCATAGATTGCTGGCATCAGCTTGCGTCGGGCCAGATCACCAGTAACCCCGAAGATCACCAGGGCACATGGCCCAGCGACCCGTGGGAGCCGCTTATCGCGGCGGTCCCGGAGCGGGTTGATCCATTCCTGCGCCGCCGTGGGTTCGTTCACGTATGAGGCCTTCTTTGCGCTCGCGGTCTTTAGTTCTTTACGGTGCCCAGCAGATCAGTTCTGTATCCAGTAGTTCTGTACCTAGGAGTTCTGTATCCAGAGCTTCATTGCTGTGTGCAGCCGTTTTTCGCGGGGTCTAGCCCGCTGTGTGGTGCGAAGTTACTTCTCACCGAGTTGCTTCGCGGTGGCGCGAAGTAGTTCATCCCACGCCACTTCGAACTTACTCACACCTTCGGTCTCAAGCACCTGGAATACGTCGGGTATATCGATACCCACGGCCTCCAACTGCTCGAATACATGCTGCGACTCTGCGGCAGTGCCCGTCACCGTGTCACCGTGAACATCGCCATGATCAGCGACCGCATCCATAGTCTTTTCCGGCATGGTGTTGACGGTGTTGGGGGCGACCAACTCGGTGACGTACAGGGTGTCGGGGTACTCCGGGTTCTTCACCCCGGTCGATGCCCACAGTGCACGCTGTGGGTGCGCACCGGCTTGAGCCAACGCCGTGAAGCCAGGCTGCAGCTCGAAAGCCTGCTT
>JAAYXN010000288.1 GCA_012515885.1 Rhodococcus sp. (in: high G+C Gram-positive bacteria) | reverse complement strand
TACTCGATCGAGGACCTCGCGCAGCTCATTCACGACTGCAAGGCAGCGCGCGTCCGCGTCATCGTCAAGCTCGTGTCCTCTGAAGGCATCGGCACCATTGCTGTGGGTGTCGCGAAGGCCGGAGCCGACGTCATCAACGTCGCTGGCAACACCGGTGGTACCGGTGCGGCTGCGGTCACCAGCCTCAAGTACGCGGGCCGTTCCGCTGAGATCGGTGTCGCGGAAGTACACCAGGCACTGTGCGCAAATGGGTTGCGCGACAAGGTGCTGCTGCGCTGCTCTGGTGCCCACCAGACCGGTAGCGACGTCATCAAGTCGGCGCTGCTTGGTGCCGATAGCTTCGAGTTCGGCACCACCGCGCTGATGATGCTCAAGTGCGTCATGGCCAAGAACTGCAACATCAAGTGCCCCGCCGGTTTGACCACCAACCCGGAGGTCTTTGACGGCGACCCACGTGCGATGGCGCAGTACCTGCTCAACATTGCGCACGAGACCCGTGAGCTGCTGGCCGAGTTGGGTCTGCGTTCGCTACGTGAGGCACGGGGGCGTTCAGATCTGCTGCAGCTGCTCGACCACCCGTCGAGCGTCGGCAAGCTCGATCTGCGCGCGATGCTCACCGTCGTCGACGAGGTCCACGTCGAGAACCCGGTGTACCTGGAGAAGGACTACACCCTCGACGACGGCTGGCTTACTGAGCTGCGGGCCGCGCTCCTCGATGGCGGTGCGACTCAGGTTCATCTCGGTGGAGGCGTCATCCTCGGTAACCGCAACAAGACGGTCGGTGGCCAGCTCGCGATCGATATCGAGCGCATCCTTAATCACGAACTCGGCGACGAGCTTCCCGCTGCCGCGTTGCGTGATGACCGGGGCCGTGCGTTCTTTGCGCCCGGCACCGTGCAGATCGAGACGACCGGTTCCGCTGGCCTCTCGTTCGCTGCGTTCTGCAACGACGGCATCCGCATGACCCACACCGGTACCTGCAACGACGGTGTCGGTAAGGGTGCTGCGGGCGGCGAGATCATCGTGCGCTCGCCCGGCGGCGGTTCGCCGGAGCGCGGCGGCAACGTCCTGATCGGCAACTTCGCGCTCTTCGGCGCAACTGGTGGCCGCACGTTCGTTGAAGGCGCAGCCGGCGACCGCTTCGCTGTCCGTAACTCGGGAGCGACCGCCGTCGTTGAAGGCGTCGGCGACTTCGCCTGCGAGTACATGACCAACGGAGCAGTGCTCAACCTTGGCGGATTCGGCAAGGGCGTCGGCAACGGCATGTCCGGTGGTTTCTTCTACCAGTACGACCCGAAGGGTCTCCTGGCTGGAAAGGCCAGCGCCGACTCGATCATGCTCGGTTCCATCGCCGGTGATGACGAGCAGGCCGCGATCCACCGCGACGCCGTACACCTACTGCTGACGTGGCACGCAGAAGCTACCGGTTCCGCGAAAGCCACATGGCTGCTGGAGAACTGGGACACCGAGTACGTCAACTTCGTCTACGGCATGCCGCGCGCACTGCTGCAGTACCAGGACGCGGACGCGATCCTCGCTGCCAAGCCACGCAAGGAACTGGTGGATGAACTCGGTTCGGCACTGGTCGCACATCAGGTCCGCAAGTTCAAAGAGGACTACCGCGACGGCCGCAGCGTCCTCGGTGGCGCCATCCCCGCCTACGGGGAAACCGACACCGAGACGATGTTCGCGCTGCTCAACAACTACACGGTGCTCTCTGCCGCGCAGGAGTTGGCACTCACAAAGCTGCCCGGCGTCACCGACGTCTCGGATCCAGCGGTGAACAAGGCCGTCCGCAACCTGCTTCTGACCGAGGATTTCTTCCTCACCCAGAAGCTGCTGCGCTACGCACGAGAAGCACTGAGCGGCTACAGCGACGAGGCACTCGCCGTCATGGTGGCTTCCAAGCGTGTAGGCGACTACAAGGAATCGCTACGTCGACGTGACGTCAAGTCCATGGACAGCCCCGGCACCTACGGCTGGATTCTGCACCAGGACAACAAGAACCAGGAGAAGATTGGCCGTCTCCCCGGTTTCGAAGAGCTGTTTGCTCAGCATGCCCTGCCCGACATCGCCGCTTCCGCGGCCCGGACGATCGAGACTGCGTCGTGACCGCCCTTTTCATCCCCAGTGACGCCCCGTTCAGCACTGATCAGCGTGCGTGGCTGTCGGGATTCCTCGCTGGTGTCCAGTCGCGGCTGTTCGTTACCGCTGGTGCTGCGGACGCTGCATCGTCGTCGGCTCCGTCCGTGCACATCCTCTACGGCAGCCAGACCGGCAACGCCGAAGGTGTCGCAGAGGATGCTGCGGACGCAGCACGCGCGCAAGGTTTGGCACCGATCGTGTCTTCGCTCGATGACATGGACATCGAGAAGCTGACGACGGTGCAGCGACTGCTCGTCGTCACCTCGACGTACGGTGAAGGCGAAATGCCCGACAACGCCGAATTGTTCTGGGAGGCATTGTCCGCTGAGGGCGCGCCGCGTATTGAGCAGTGTGAGTTCGCTGTTCTCGCGCTCGGTGACACCGGCTATGACGGGTTCTGCCAGGCCGGAAAGATGATCGATACCCGCCTTGAGCAGCTTGGGGCGCGGCGACTGACGGCGCGTATCGACTGCGACGTTGACTACGAAGACCCGGCTGCCGCGTGGGTTGCCGAGGTCATTCCGATGTTCGCCGCCGAGACCGGTGCGGATGCGGCTCCCGCCCCGGCAGCCGCTAAGCCGAAGCGTGCGCGTTCACAGTGGAACCGCAAGAATCCGTACTCGTCGACGGTGGCTGTCAATCGCTGCCTGTCAAAGACGGGTTCGGCCAAGGAAATTCGGCACTACGAGTTCGCGCTCGCGGACTCGGGGCTCGAATACGAGGCTGGCGACGCACTGGGCGTCATGCCGATCAACGACCCGGCGCTTGTGGATTCGGTGATCAGCCAGCTTGGTGTTGATCCGGAAAGTGCTGTCGCCGGCCAGGATCGCTCGCTGCGTGAGCTGCTTGCTTACAACTTCGAGATCCGGACGCCCTCGCATGAGCTCATCGCTGAGGTGGAAAAGCGCGTCGCCAACGACGAGTTGAGCCACCTGCTTCGCCACGGCGATAAGGAAGCACTCGATGCGTGGCTGTGGGGCAAGGACGTTCTTGACCTGCTCCAGCTCGATCCGTCCCTGCGGTTTGAGGTCGATGAGTTCACCGGTTTGCTGCGTCCGCTGCAGCACCGCGCGTACTCGATTTCGTCGAGCTCGAAGGCCGACCCGTCGACAGTGCATTTGACGGTCGCGAGTGTGCGCCACTCCGGTGGTGGACGTGAGCGCGGCGGTGTCGCGTCGACGTTCCTCGCCGACCGCGTGGCTGAGGGCGGCACAGCAGGCATCTTCGTCTCCCCCAACAAGTCATTCCGCGTTCCGGGTGATGATTCCGCGCCGATGATCATGGTGGGCCCAGGTACGGGTGTGGCTCCGTTCCGCGCGTTCTTGCAGGAACGCAAGGCACGCGGC
This sequence comes from Rhodococcus sp. (in: high G+C Gram-positive bacteria), assembly GCA_012515885.1. Lineage (GTDB taxonomy): Bacteria > Actinomycetota > Actinomycetes > Mycobacteriales > Mycobacteriaceae > Rhodococcus_F. Next base: position 4,376 of record JAAYXN010000288.1, on the reverse strand, counting down.
GCGTCGGGTAAGAACTGGCTGTTCTTCGGCGACCAGCACCGGGCGTCGGACTACATCTATGAGGAAGAGCTGACCCAGTTCTCCGACGACGGTGTGCTGCATCGCCTCGACCTCGCGTTTTCGCGTGATCAGGCGGAGAAGGTGTATGTCCAGACCCGTATGGCTGAGCAGGGCAAGGACCTCTACAGCTGGCTGGAAGAGGGCGGCCACTTCTATGTGTGTGGCGATGCGAGCCGCATGGCCAAGGACGTCGATACTGCCCTGCACAAGGTGATCGAGGTCCACGGCGCCATGTCCGCCGAGGCAGCGGGCGAATACGTCAGCAACCTCAAGCGCGAAAAGCGTTATCTGCGCGACGTGTACTGATCCATTCCACCACGTCGCACCTATTTTTGTGTCCTCCCACCCGTCCAAACGGGTGGGAGGACACAAATCCCTATGCGACGTGCGGCCGATCCCGCTGCACCTACTTCAAGCCGGAGCGGACGAACGCGTCGACGACGTAGCGCTGCAGGAAGATGTAGATCAGGAAGATCGGCAAACACGCCAGGCCTGCCGCCGCCATCACAGCTCCCCAGTTGTTGCCCTCATCACCGAGGAAGCTTCGAATACCGATCTGCACCAGCGCATCTGAACTACGCAGGATGAGCGACGGCCACAGGTATTCATTCCACGCGCTGATGAACATCATGATGGACAGTGCTGCCAGCGCCGGCCGCATGTTGGGGACAACCACGCGCCACAGCGTCTTCCACGATCCCTGACTATCCATCTCGCTGGCATCGAGAAGCTCACGCGGAAATGCCTGCATGTGCTGACGCAGCAGCAGCACACCGAACGCCGAACACAGGTTGGGAATGACGACACCCGCGACGGTATCGAGCAACCCGAACTGCGCGATCATCAGATAGTTCGGGATCATCGTGACCTGGAACGGCACCAGCCACGACCCGACGAACATGATGAACAGGATGTCCTTGCCGATAAACGACCACCGCGCAAAGGAATACGCGGCGAGGATGGCAATGAACATCTGGCTGACAGTGAGGATCAACGCCATCACGAAGGTGTTGGCCATCATCGTCATGATCGGGATGGTGTCGAACACGTACCGGAAGTTTTCTAGACTCAGCGGCCACGCAACCGGCGACGACGACAGCGCGTTCTCCGGCGCCCGAAATGCTGTCGTATACATCCAGTACACCGGGAAAATACTGATGATAGCGACGACAGCGAGCACCAGGTGTCCCACGAAACGCCGTGGTGCGGCGGACCGATCGACGTCCCGCTGTGGTGCCTCTTGCGCCGCCTCACTTGTGGCTGGACCCGCGGGCGGGTCGAGAAGGACGAGGGCCATCGAAAAATCTCCAAATTGGTCGAGAACTACCGGGGAAATGCGGGGTGCTGTTAGCCGTCAGTTGTCGCGACGGCGGTGCCGTTAATTGTCATAAAACGCAAGGCGTTCGGAGACTTTGACAAAGATGATCGCGATGACGCCGAAGACGACGAAGAACATGGTTCCTGCTGCTGCGGAGAGTCCGGCGTCGAAGTTGCGGAAGCCGAGTTCGTAGAGCAGGTAGTAGATGTTGTTGGAGGATCCTGCTGGTCCGCCTTGAGTGAGGATGTCGATGACGGGGTAGGTCCATTGGGCGCTGAGCAGGATGGTCATGAGCGCGAGAAACACGAGTGTCGGTGACAGCAGCGGCAGGATGATGGTGCGGGTTATAAATCCGGGGGTGGCACCGTCGAGCGAGGCTGCGTGTCCGTAGTCGGGGTTGATTCCGGCCATTCCAGCTGCGACGACGAGGACACCGAAGCCGAGGAGCTGCCATCCGGCGATGACGACGACACCCCACAGTGCCATTGAGGGTGACCGGAAGATGTCGCCCATGTCGTAGCCGACTGTGGCTGCGATGCGCGGGATCATGCCGTCGTCGGGGTTGAACAGCCACCGCCAGACCGCGCTGCTGGCAACGGGGGTGACGAGGAATGGCACGAAAATCAGGGCCTGATAGAACGTTTTCGCATTGCCGGAAACTCGGTTGCTCATCAACGCGATGACTACCGGTAGGACAATCGTCACGAAGAAGAAGGCAGTGATATAGACGAGGGTGTTCCCCACTGCCTGATGCAGTTCCGGGATCGTGACTACTTCACTGTAGTTGCCCAGTCCTACTGGAGTTTTCGGCGAAGTGGGGATCATGTTCCAGTCGAAGAACGACAGGTTGATCGTCTCTGCTAGAGGCTTGTACGTCCACATGACGAGCAGCGCGACGGCGGGAAGCACGTAAAGGTAGGGGACGATTTTTCGGCCGAGTCGGCGGCGGCCCGCCGAGCCCTGTTCCGAAGAACCGGGCTGCGACGAACCACCAACCGACGCGGGTAGTACTTCAGTGAACATCGAGCGCTGCTTTCAGTCCTGATGCGCCGAAGCTGCGGCGAGGCGCTCTTCGGGGGTCATTTCGGTGTAGCGACGCAGACGCTCAGCTGACATTTCGTACAGCGTCGGTGACTCTTCGAGCGGGATTGCGTTGTGCACGACGCGGTCGTTGTAGACGTTGATCGTGTTGAAGGAACGTCCGCCGTTGACGCCGCGCATGCTGCCGTCTTCCGCGAACAGGTCCTGCGAGTAGCAGGTTGCTGCTGCAACAGACAGCGGGACTCCACCGAAGGTGCTGATGGTGGTGTAGTGCAGGTGACCTGCGATGACACCGCGGACGTCGGTGCCGGTGATGACCTCTTCGAGCTTGTCCTGATCGGCCAGCTCGACGTACTGCAGGATGCCGAGGGTGGATGGGATCGGCGGGTGGTGCAGGGCAAGGATCGTGCCGTGCGGTGCAGGCTCTGCAAGAACGCCACGCAGCCATTCGCGCTGAGCCTCGGTGACCTCACCGCTGTGGTCGCCGGGGATCGTGGTGTCGAGCACAACGATGCGCAGGCCATCGATGTCGTGGACAGCGTCGATGGTGTCCTGGGTGGGCTCAAGGTCGAGAAGTACTTCACGGAATGCCGGACGCGCGTCGTGGTTGCCGATGCACCAGATCACCTTCGCGCCGAGGCGCTCGGCTGCGGGCTCGACGAGTGCACGCAGACGTGCGTAGGCCTCGGGGTGTCCCTGGTCAGCGAGGTCGCCGGTGAAGACGATGGCGTCCGGGCGGTGGCCGGAACGCTCGACGCGCTCAAAAAGCTGAGCGAGCTGTGCGTCGCTGTCGACACCATCGTGGAGCAGTGCGCGGTTCTCCACGAAATGCGTATCGGTGATGTGGAGGAGGGAGTGGCTGGGTGCGGAATGCTGACCGCTCATGACAGAAGTCCTTTCGAGAAAGTTCGGTGGTAGATCAGTCGAGAAGGGTGCTGCGCAGGCGATCGAGGTCGCCGATGTCCATGCCGTGAGAGCGCAGGTATCCGGCTGCGTCCCCGTGGTTTTCGCGTACTGCCTTCAGTGATCCAAGGATCACTGCTGCAGGGCTGGAGGTGACGATTCCTGTGATGTCGCTGTCGGAATCTGGGTAGCGCTGAGTGAACTTTGCGATCATTCGATCCGCCCATTCACCGGCGAGCATGACCTCGCTGAGCGAATAGTCGGCGGCAATGTCGCGGTCATCCACGCCGACCGCCGAGAGCGCCAGTGCAATGACCAAGCCGGTGCGATCTTTGCCTGCAGTGCAGTGCACGATCACGCCTTCAGGTTCGCTGGCAACCATCTGCACCGCTTGGGTGAGCCGGTCCGCGTGCGTCTCAAGGATCATCGTGTACAGCGCTGAGAGGTTGAACCCTGCTGGCCCCAAGTTGGTAGGGCCGTCAAAGATCGGGTGGTGAACGTGGCGGCACTCAACACCGTCGAGGGCGTCCGGTGCGTGTTCAATTTCGGTGGCGTCACGCAGGTCAACGACAAGCCCAACACCGAGATCGTTGAGTCGACGCTGACCTTCACCATCGAGTTCGTGCAGCGCATCGGCGCGAAACAGCTTGCCCCACCGGGTTGTCCGGGCACCGGCCCGGTAGCCGCCCACGTCACGAAGGTTGTGGACGCCAGCCAGTTCGATGCGGCGAGTCGGAGAAGAGATCGAGGTAGTCATGAAAGATGCCTCTCGGCTCGATGCGTCAGGAGATGAGCTGCTGGGCACGCTCAGCCGCGGCCTTCATCGTGGTTGCGGGGTCCTTGCCGTAGTAGACCGACTGCTCGATGGCGTCAGCGAGAACGGTGTCGACCTGCACGTACGAGTTGCCGGGGTAGGACGTCCACGGCTCAAGGGTGTCGAGCTGTTCCAGATTTGGTGCCAGAAGCGGGTTGGAATCCGCCCACTCCTTGAGGACACCGCCCTCTTCGGTCAGCGACGGACGCAGCGGCAGGTAGCCGATGCCGGTCGAGATCT
>JAAYXN010000287.1 GCA_012515885.1 Rhodococcus sp. (in: high G+C Gram-positive bacteria) | reverse complement strand
TGTGCGCTGGCGCCCTTGTCCTCGCGCGGGTGTCCCGCGTCGTCTTCGGTGCATGGGAGCCGAAAACTGGTGCGGTGGGCTCACTTTGGGATGTTGTCCGCGACCAGCGTCTAAGCCACCGACCGCACGTACGCGGCGGGGTGTTGGAGACGCAATGCGCGCAACTGATGGAAGATTTCTTCCGTTCTCGTCGCTGAGAAGCGGCTTAGAGGTTCCTGCGATTCCCTACAGAAAGGTAGTGCAGCCCCATGCTGCCGTGTTTGGGTGTTTACAGGTGCTCGATCGAGCATTCGCACGAGACTCACGGAGGTAGCTCAATGGGAATCGAAGACAAGGCCAAGAACAAGGCTGAGGATCTGGGCGGTAAGGCCAAGGAGGCCTTCGGCGACGCTACCGGCGATGAGGACCTGAAAAACGAGGGTAAGGGCGACCAGATCAAATCTGGTTTCAAGGACGCTGGTGAAAAAATCAAGGATGCCGTCGACGACATCAAGGACAAGTTCTAGTCGCATTACCAGCGGATTTCTGCCCAGGGCAGTGATCCGGTAAAGTCGCTGGCGGTGGCGTGTCCGAGCGGCCTAAGGAGCACGCCTCGAAAGCGTGTGTGGGGTAACCCCCCACCGAGGGTTCAAATCCCTCCGCCACCGCCATAGAGCCCCGCACCTGCTTCAAGCAGGTGCGGGGCTTTTGCGTGCGCGGGGTGCGTCGTGGTGCGTGTGTCATGGTGCGGTGCCGTGAGGTTCGTGCATCCGCCGCCGGGTGCGTCCTCTCCGTCGGGGGACGATGTGACATTGGTTCGATCTAGCGGAACCGTCGTGACATTGTGCCCGAACCGTGTGTGGGGACGCCGTGACATTGGTTCGATCTGACGGATACGTCGTGACATTGTGCCCAGGAAGGGGAGGAGGGGGAGGGGACGGCACAGGACCGGCGGACCGGCGTGCGCAGGAGCGCAATACGTCGAATCAATAACGAAATGCCTACGGGCATCTATCGCTGTTCATCGGCCAACTAGTTGAACTGCGCAAACGCAGGTCGACGACGACGTCGCTGGCACTGAGGGCAGCCTTTCCTGCCTGGTCAACGGATTCTGGTCGGCTTACCGTGAAAACTAATCGGGGGCCAGAAAAGAGAAAACCGACAACTGGAATACCGACGATGTTCGGAGGGCCCAATGACCACGATGGAAATGCCCCACGTCAGTGAGTGCACTGTTGAAAGTTGTTCGTACAACGTCCACCACGACTGCCATGCATTCGCGATCAACGTGTCCGGGCAAAACGGCAGCGCCGACTGCGGCACATTCATTCCGCTGTCGACTAAAGGTGGATTAGAGCGGGTGACGAGCATGGTCGGTGCGTGCCAACGCGCCGATTGTGCACACAACCGTGACCTCGAATGCACCGCCCCTGAAATCCGTGTTGGTGCAGGTGGAGACCATAACGCGCACTGTTTGACGTACCAGACCCGGTAAACGAGTTCCTGCGAAAACTGCACTCAAAATACCCCCAGCGAAATAAAATTATCGCTGGGGGTATTTCGAGGAAGGAACTCGTATGAGCACGACACCTCGTTCTAATCACAGTGACACCGGGCAGGGATTCGCGTTGGGGGTGACGATGATTGCCGCGATCCTCCTGTTGGTTGCCGGTGTCGTCTCCCTGTTCCAGGGCATTGCTGCTCTGGGCAATGACGCGATTTTCGTTGGCGTCGAATACACCTACGCTATGAGTCTCAACGGTTGGGGATGGATTCATATCATTCTCGGCGTTATCGGAATCATCGTCGCGTTCGGCATGTTCACCGGCGCAACGTGGGCGCGGGTATGCGCCATCATCATTGCGTCCCTGTCGATCATCGCGAACTTCCTGTGGATTCCGCAGTACCCGCTGTGGGCGATCCTGATCATTGTTCTCGACATCATCGTCATCTGGGCGGTCGCTACCTGGGATTCAGACCGCTACTAGAGACACCGTCACGCAGTTGCCTATCACGCAGCTTTAAGGCGTCGGCCCCCACACAACAGTGTGGGGGCCGACGCCGTTGGCAATTTCCCATCCAACTGGTAGGGATTGAGGTGTGCACATCACTGCCCGCGTGGACTACGCCGTCCGCGCACTGATCGAACTCGCCGCCGCTGGCTCGCAGCCGGTCAAGGCCGAGTTTCTCGCTGGCTCGCAAACCATTCCCCACAAGTTCCTCGAAGCCGTGTTGGGGGATTTACGACGGGGCGGGTTGGTGTCGTCGCGGCGGGGGCCGGACGGTGGCTATTGGCTTACCCGTCCCGCGGAGGAGGTGAGCATCGCCGACGTCATTCGCACTGTGGAGGGTCCGCTCGCGTCGGTGCGTGGCGAACGGCCTGAGGACGTGCACTATGGCGAGCCGTCTGCAGATTTGCAGCAGGTGTGGATTGCGGTGCGCGTCAACCTGCGCGCTGTGCTTGAAAACGTCACTATCGCGGACGTCGCGAACGGGGCATTGCCGCAGTTCATCGACGAATTGACGGCAGATCCGGGTGCGTGGCAGCGCCGCGATCCTGCCTCAACTGTGTGAGTCAATCCACAAAATTGCACACCTCTGCAAAATTGCAGAGCACTGCACGTTCTGTACTCTCGGTGGAGTGAACTGTGAATTCGGGCTGCGCGACCGCAGGAAAGCGGCCACGCGCAAAGCGCTCGCTGACGCAGCTGCGCACTTCGTTCTTACCCACGGAGTCGAGGGCGTAACCGCGGAAGCGATTGCCGAACGTGCAGGCGTCTCCGTCCGCACCTTCCACAACTACTTCTCCAGCAAGGAAGAAGCGGTCCTCGCGCATTTCGAAGACCAAATCAACACCTGGATCGACGATCTGCACTCGCGTCCTGCCGACGAACCGATCCTGAATTCGCTCGAAGAGCTGACGCTCAAACTCGTCGACGATCCGAACCGGCCGCTCGAAGACACCCGGGCGATGATTGAAATCGTCGACTACACGCCGTCGCTGCTGGTCCAAAAGCAAGAAATGCACCAGCGCATCGGCGAACGCATCACCGCAGCGATCGCCGAGCGCACCGCCACCGACCCGGACCGCGACCTGTACCCGCATCTGCTCGCGCACGCCGGTGCCGCTATTTGCCGCGGCGCCCTGGAATTTTGGTTCTGCGGCAATTCCGACGCGCAGAGCCCCGCCGAGGTCATCCGCGACGGGTTCGCGCAACTGCGCGCCGGTCTGCCGCCGCCGACCGCGCCGTCAACCCACTAAGTTTTCGTCCCCTGTACGACGCACGTCACTGTGCATTTCCCACCGCTAGGAGCCCCCTGAGATGGCGACATATCTCTATCGGATAGGCAAGTTTGCCTACAGGAGCAAAGGCATAGTTCTTGCCGCGTGGTTAGCCATCTTGGTGCTGATGGGTGTAGGCGCGGCCACACTGTCGGGGCCCACTCAGGATTCGTTCGCGATCCCCGGCACCCCCGCACAGCAGGCGCAGGATCTGATGGCCGAGCGCTTCCCCGAGTTGGGTGATGAAAACCCAATGATGGCGCTGAGCGCGCGCTACGTGTTTGTGGCGCCGGACGGCGAAACTCTCGATACGCCCGAAAACCAGGCCGCGATGGACGCGACGCTCGAACGCATCCGTCAGATTGACCGGGTCAAGGACGTCGCGAAGGCCGAACCCACCGAGGACGGCGCACCCGGCGCACTTCTCAACCCGGTAGTCGCCGACGCGGGCATGACCGAGATGATGCGGGCACAGGCTGAGCAACAGGGCACGCCTGAGGATGTAGCCAGCGCCAACGCGTCCGCGATGTCGCCGCTCAACTCCGATGGGACCGTCGGCTACGTGGTGGTGCCGTTCGACGGCGAATTCACCGACGTCACTGACGAACTGCGTGAGCAGGTTCGCGCCGCCGGTGACCCCGCCCGCGATGCAGGTCTGCGTGTGGAAATCAGCGGTGCCGTCGCTCAAGAAATGGATATGCCCGGCGGAACGGCTGAGCTGATCGGTCTCGCGGTTGCTGCCGTCGTGCTGATCTTGACGTTCGGTTCGCTTGTCGCTGCTGGTCTGCCGCTGATCACCGCGATCATCGGTTTGATGGTCGGCATTTCCGGTATCACCATCGCTACCGGATTCATGGACCTGGGTTCGATGACGCCGACGCTGGCGGTCATGATCGGTTTGGCTGTCGCGATCGACTACTCACTGTTCATCGTGTCCCGGTTTAAGCATGAGCTGACCGTGGTCGAAGACCGCAGTGAAGCTGCCGGACGTGCCGTGGGCACCGCAGGTTCTGCAGTGGTTTTCGCTGGCTTGACGGTGATCATTGCGCTGCTGGCGCTGCGCGTGGTGGGTATCTCGTTCCTGACCGACATGGGTCTGGCCGCCGCGTTCACCGTGTTCATCGCCGTGCTTGTCGCGCTGACGTTGCTGCCCGCCATCCGCGGCCTGTTCGGCCGCAAGGCTTTCGCAGGCAAGGTGCCGTTCTTGGCGCAGCGTGACCTCGAAGGCGACAGCGAAGAGGGCGGTAAACCCAACTTCGCTCTGCGCTACGCCAACGCGGTGGTGCGTCGCCCGATCATTCCGCTGGTCGCCGGCATTATCGTCCTGATTCTCGTGGCACTACCGGCCGCGAACCTGCGACTGTCACTGCCCACCGAGGCAACCGGTGACCCGTCGAAGAGTTCACGCCAGGCCTACGACCTGGTCTCTGAAGGTTTCGGTGCCGGCAAGAACGGTCCGCTGCTGATCGTCGCTGACGCCCGCGATGCGAGCGTCCCCGCCGGTGAAGCGTTCGGTGAGGTTGTTGCACTCGTCTCCGCAGACGAAGACGTCGTCAACGCACAGATCGTTGCTATGAACGAGGCTGGCGATACCGCGCAGATCATGGTGACCCCGGCCAGCGGCCCCAGCGAGCCGGAAACCATTGATTTGGTGAACCGGATCCGCGGGGAAGAATCAGCACTGAACGAGTCCATTGGCGTCAGCTACGGCGTCACCGGACAGACCGCGATGGAACTTGATGTTTCGGAGCGTCTGCTCGACGCATTGCCGCCGTACCTTGGAGTCGTCGTCGGATTGGCGTTCATCCTGCTGCTACTCGTCTTCCGATCCATCCTGGTTCCGTTGACCGCAGCATTAGGCTTCCTGCTCTCGATCATCGCCACCTTCGGTGCGACAGTCGCGATCTTCCAGGAAGGCTGGGGCGGACTGATCTCGAACCCGCAGCCGATCGTCAGCTTCATGCCGATCTTCCTGATCGGTGTGGTGTTCGGTTTGGCCATGGACTACCAGGTGTTCTTGGTGACGCGTATGCGTGAAGAGTACGTGCACGGTGCGTCCGCGAAGGAAGCCGTCACGATCGGCTTCAACCACGGCGCCCGAGTGGTCAGTGCCGCTGCCGTCATCATGATCTCGGTGTTTGCCGCGTTCATGTTCGAAGACGACGCGCTGATCAAGTCGATGGGCTTCGCGCTCGCCGCGGCCGTCTTCTTCGACGCGTTCATCGTGCGCATGGTCATCATTCCGTCGGTCATGGCGTTCCTCGGCGACAAGGCGTGGTGGCTGCCGAAGTGGCTCGACAAGATCCTGCCCAACGTCGACGTCGAAGGCGAGAAGCTGCGTCACTTGCTGGAGAAGCCCGCTGAGGGCGATGGCAAGGGCGACAAGGAAGTAGCTTCGCCCGCCTAGCGTGCAGTCCGCAGCGAAAAGCCCTGTCCGGTTTATTCGGACCGGGCTTTTCGCCGTTTTATCAGCCCGTATGCAGTGCGTAGCTGTCTATAGGGCGTGAGGAATTGGAGACGACGATGTCGGTGCGCGGGAGTAACGTCGGATCGTATGAACGCTCGGTCACCTCGACGCCTCCTGACGGTCGGGCACTGCCTAACTGTCGGGCACTGCCTGACGGCTTGTCGCCTACCCGGGGTGGTCGCGGCCCCATGCTGATTCGTCTGGCCACCGAGTTCCTGAAGCCGTATCGGCGGGAATTGGGTGTCGTTGTTGTCCTGCAGTTCATTGCGACTGCGGCGGCGCTGTATCTCCCGGCGCTCAACGCACAGCTCATTGATGATGGTGTTGCTCGCGGCGATATCGACTACATCTTGAAGACGGGTGTGGTGATGCTGGCGGTCAGCGGCCTACAGGTGGTGTGCGCGGTCGGGTCGGTGTATTTCGGTGCGCGCGCTGCGATGGGGTTTGGTCGCGATGTGCGTCAAGCGCTGGTTGAACAGGTGGGGACGTTCTCGGCACGCGAGATGGGCAAATTCGGTGCGCCGTCCCTGATTACCCGCAACACCAACGACGTCCAACAGGTGCAGATGCTGGTGGTTATGAGCGCCACCATTTTGGTGATGGCGCCCATCATGTGTCTGGGCGGCATCGTGATGGCGGTCCGCGAAGACGGCGGACTGTCGCTGGTACTTACCGTGACGGTGCCGCTGTTGGCGCTGACGATGACGGTGCTGATTGCCCGCATGGTGCCTGCGTTTCGGCAGATGCAAACCCGGATCGACGCGGTCAACCGGGTGCTCCGCGAGCAGATCACGGGCATCCGCGTGGTCCGTGCCTTTGTGCGTGAACGCAGCGAAATGCGGCGTTTCGGTGACGCCAACGACGAACTCACCGACACCGCGTTGCGGGTGGGCCGGATCATGGCGCTGATGTTCCCCTCGGTCATGGTGATCGCCAACATCACCAGCGTCGCTGTCATTTGGATCGGCGGCCACCGTATCGCTGACGGGCACATGCAGGTCGGTTCGCTCACGGCGATGATTTCGTACATCATGCAGATCCTGATGGCCGTCATGATGGCGTCGTTCATTGCGATGATGGCGCCACGGGCGTCGGTGTGTGCCGAACGTATCGGCGAGGTGTTGGGGACGTCGTCGTCGGTGGTTCCGCCAGCGCACCCGGTCACCGACATGACGGCGCCTGGGGTTGTGGAACTGCGTGAGGCCACGTTCTGTTTTCCCGGT